>NZ_BAAIEW010000015.1:0-72878 GCF_054654515.1 Desulfothermus okinawensis JCM 13304
ATAATTTAAGTGCTGATAATTTGGGAGATATTGCATATGAGATGGAGATGTCTGCAAAACAAGGGAAAAAGGATTTATTAATGGGTATATTAATAAAGTTAGAAAATGAATTTGTTAGATTAAGGGAGTTTTATAATAAACTGAAAGGATAACCCTTTATGAAGGTGTTAATTGTAGAAGATGAATATGTAAGTAGAAAAAAATTAGAAAAGATTTTATCACCTTATTTTATGTGTGAAAGTACTACAACAGCTAATGAGGGATTAAATTTATATTTAACATCTTTAAAAAACAGATCTCCTTTTAAATTGATATTTTTAGATATCATACTTCCAGATGATAGTGGAGTAGATCTTTTAAAAAAGATAAGAGATACAGAAAAAGAGCTAGGACTAGAAGAAAATAGAAGATCAAAAATAATAATGACCACATCAAAATCAGATATTAATACTGTTAAAATGTGTATTAAATTGGGATGTAATGATTATATTGTTAAACCATTTAATAAAAACAAAATCTTAAAAAAGATAAGACATTATATATCACAAGAACAAAAATCAAAAAATGACAAAGAAGATATTATAAAGTATGTTGTAAAAAAGCTAAAAAAAGGTGAATTGTTTACCATTGGTTTTTCAAATGTGTGGATGGCTGTTCAGGATGCTATAACAAAGGGAAGTGATATCTCTACTATAGCTGAAATTATAAAACAAGATCCTGTTGTTACTTACAAAATTATTCATATATCAAATTCACCTATATATAAACCTATTAAAAAAATAACATCGTTAGAGGATGCACTCTTTAGAATAGGACTAGAGGAATCTTTAAATGTAATACATAATCTGTTCATGAAAGATATGATTTTTAGTAGCGAAAGTATATTTGATAGTTTTTTAGAAAAATATTTGCAACATTCAGTGGCTGTGGCTAATCTTTGTGAAATAATATGTGAGGTAATGGATATCCAACTGGATGAAGATCCTTATCTTTTGGGACTTTTTCACGATATTGGAAAATTAGTGTTTATAACAGCAGTGGATGATGTTATAAAGAAAAAAGATATAAAAGGGGAATTAAAAATTCAAGATATACAGATTCATATGCAAAATATACATTCTGAGCTAGGGGTAGCTTTATTGGCTTCCCATGGCTTTTCATATTCTTTTTTAAAAATAGCAAAGTTCCATAATTATTTAAAAGGATGTTCAAACATAACAAAAGATCTTTTAGTGGTGAGTTTGGCAAATGAAATTGCTAAACATAAAGGTTATAATATTTCTCTGTCTGAACCTGAAAAGCTTGAGAACTATTATCCTTATAAGATGCTGAACGTAAAATCCCATATGGATGTAATAGATGAGAAGTTTGAGGTTGCTATGGAGTCAGGGGTGATGATTTAATATTATATGGTACCCTTAAAATATCTTTTAAAAGAAGATATTTTTTTTGAAAAATATTAGTTATATTTTAAAAAAAAGTTGACAGGTAGTACAAAAATATATATAGTCCATTTCCGCTAGGGCGGATAGCTCAGTTGGGAGAGCATCGGCCTTACAAGCCGGGGGTCACAGGTTCGAGCCCTGTTCCGCCCATGGGAGCCGTAGTTCAGTTTGGTTAGAACGCCGGCCTGTCACGCCGGAGGTCGCGAGTTCGAGTCTCGTCGGCTCCGCTAAAGAGCCTCTACTGAAGCAGTAGAGGCTCTTTTTTATTTAAAGTTAAAACAAAAAGGCCATTGGGTTTATTAGGGCCAATAAATCCAATGGCCTTTTATTGGTTGGTTATTTTGTGTGGGTATGTTGAAATTCCCACCTTTTATCTAAATAATATAGGATTGGAACAGCCATTCTAGATATTAGCAGGGATGCAATTTCTCCAAACATAAGGGATATGGCAAGGCCCTGGAAGATTGGATCTAAGAGTATTACAGAGGCTGCAACTATAACTGCTGCTGCTGTAAGGAGCATTGGTCTAAATCTAACAGCTCCAGCGTCTATAACCGCTTTGTCTAAAGGATATCCCTCCTTTAATCTGAGTTCTATAAAATCCACAAGAATTATAGAATTTCTGACCACTATTCCTGCTCCAGCAATAAATCCAATCATGGAAGTTGCCGTAAAAAAGGCATGGAGCATTCCATGGGCAGGTAAGATACCAATTAGAGAAAAGGGAATTGCCGCCATTATGGTTAGAGGGGTAGTAAAGGATTTAAACCACCCAACTACCAGGATAAAGATAAGTACCAGGACAACTCCAAAGGCAATCCCAAGGTCCCTGAATACTTCATAGGTTACCTGCCACTCTCCATCCCATTTAAGGGAATATCTCCTGGAATTATCATCTGGTAATTTAGTAAATAGCTGTTTTATCTTATAGCCGTCTGGGAGTTTTATGTTGTTTATTTTGTTATACATATCCAGAATTGCATAAACAGGGCTTTCCTTTTCTCCTGCAACATCCCCTATCACATACACAACTGGTCTTAAATTTTTATGATAAATACTTATTTCTCTAGTGGTCTTTTTTGTGGTAACTAACTCTGATAAGGGAACCAATGAGCCATTAATCCCTCTAATTTTAACAGAGGTTAACCTATCAAGCTTTGACCTTTCACTAAATTTCATCCTCATAAAAAGACATACGTCTTCCAATTCATTTGGAAGGTGCAAAAGTCCCAATCTTTCACCCTTTAAGCACAACTCAAGGGCCTTATTAATCTTGTATGTGGGAATTCCATTGAGAGCTGACTTTGTCTTGTCTGGAATTATATCTATTTTAGGACTTTTTTCTTCCACATACCAGTCAACATCAACAACCCCTTTGGTGTGGTCAAATATGTCCCTGACTTTTTTGGCAATCTGAACCTGTGTCTTATAATCTGGGCCATATATTTCTGCCACTAAAGTAGATAAGACCGGTGGGCCTGGGGGCACTTCAACTACTTTTACCCGGGCTCCATATTTGTCTGCAATTTCTTTTAAATGGGGCCTCACCCTTTTGGCAATATCATGACTCTGGGCGTCTCTCTTGTGTTTGTTTACTAAATTTACCTGTATGTCCGCCACATTTGCACCACGTCTCAAATAATAGTGCCTTACCATACCGTTGAAATTAAAGGGAGCAGCAATACCAGAATATATTTCATAGTCCACTACCTCTGGTACAGTCTTTAAGTAATCCGCCATTTCCATTGCAACCCTGGTGGTGTCTTCTAAGGTGGCATTTTCAGGCATATCTAAAACTACCTGGAATTCACTTTTGTTGTCAAAAGGTAGCATCTTTACCTTAACCCAACCAAAATAGATGAGAGAACAGGAGAGAATAAGCAAAATAACAATGGACGTTAAAAATGACCAGGTATAAACCTTTTTGTGGATTAGTTCTCCCATTACCTTTCTGTAGATACGTATTGTTATATCCTCTTTTTTATGACCAGGGGTTCTATCTTTTTTTAAAAGCAGTAGTGATGCCCACGGTGTTACTATAAATGCAACCAACATGGAAAAAATCATGGCAGCAGTAGAACCTATTGGAATTGGCCTCATGTAAGGTCCCATGAGTCCCCTCACAAAGGCCATGGGAAGTATTGCAGCAATAACTGTTAGAGATGCTAAAATAGTTGGATTTCCTACTTCACTCACTGCATAGACTGCTATTTCTCTAAAACTCCTGTCTCTATTTTCTGGAAGACGATAGTGTCTTGCAATGTTTTCAACAACGACAATGGCGTCATCCACCAGTATTCCTATTGAAAAGATAAGGGCAAATAAGGTTATCCTGTTTAAGGTATATCCATGGAAATAAAAGGCAGCAATGGTTAGGGCAAGTGTAACAGGTATTGCAAATGCAACAATTCCAGATTCCCTAAATCCTAGTGCAAACCAGATAAGTAGAGTAACCGATATAACAGCAAGAAACATATGGAATAGAAGTTCATTGGATTTTTCTTTTGCAGTTTCACCATAATTCCTTGTTACAGTGACATTTACATCTTCTGGTATAACTTTTCCTTTTAAAGACTTAACTACTTCTAAAACATTTTTTACCACTACTATTGCATTGGAACCCTTTCTTTTTGCAATGGATAGGGTAACCGCCGGAAAGACTCCATCTTTTGTTTCTATATGGGATATACCTTTTTCTTTTGCAGCAGGTCCAGGCCCAAGGAACACATAGTTGTCAGGTTCTGCTGGACCATCTACTATATCTGCAACATCCTTCAAATAGATTGGCCTGTTCTTATATGCTCCCACTACAAGGTTTTCCACATCCTGCTTTGACTTAAAAAATCCATTTAAATGAATTAGGATTTCTCCATTTATTGAGGGGATCTCACCAGTATTTGAAGCAATGTTTGATGATGTAATCATTCTGGACAGGATTACTGGATCCAGATTATATGCAGCCAGCTTAGAAGGATCCAGGAGTATTTTTATCTGGCGTTTATATCCCCCAATTAATGTGGTGAGTGACACATTGTCTAATTTTTTTATTTCATCTTCTACCTGTGCAGCGATTCGCCTTAGGGTATAGTGGTCTTCTTTATCACTCCAAAATGTGAGGCACAAAATTGGTACATCGTCTATGTATCTCGGTTTAATTAAAGGAGGAGAGACGCCATATGGAATCCTATCATAGTTTGCCATGAGTTTTGATTGCAACCTGATAATTGATTTTTCTTCGTCTTCTCCAACATAAAATCTCACAACAGCCATTAGATATCCAGGATATGATGTGGTATAAACATATTCAACGCCAGGGATTTCCCACAGAAGCTTTTCCATTGGTTTAGCTGCTCGAACCTCCACCTCCTTTGCATCTGCTCCAGGCATTGCAACAAATATGTCTATCATTGGCACAATTATTTGGGGCTCTTCTTCCCTGGGTAGGGCAAAAAGGGTCAGGAGCCCAAGGAGCAGAGACGCAATAATAATTAAAGGGGTGAGTTTTGAATCTATAAAATAATCTGCAATCTTTCCAGCAATACCAAGGGACTTAGGATTATCCATAGATTACACCCCCTGCAGCTATCTTGTCTCCATGATTTATAGATGGCGTGGGCGAGACTACATATCTTTCTCCAGGTCTTACTCCAGATATAATCTCAACCATGTTGTTCATGATTCTTCCTGTCCTGATTACTCTGAAATTTATCTTTCCATTTTTATCCACAATATAGAGCCCTTGAATCTGACCGTGGGACACCACGGAAGATGTGGGAACAAGAATAGGGGTTATCTCTCTGGTTTTAATAAATACACTTGCAAACATACCAGGTTTTATAAAGTCAAAGCTTGGAATATTCAGCTTTACTTCATAAGATCTGGATATCTCGTTCCCAAGTGGGACAATGGTAGTTACAGTGGCTGGCACCATCTTTTTTAAGATCTCACTCTTTATGCGATCTCCAATTTTTATAAAATTTATATAGGCCTCTGGAACCTCACATTTTATCTGGTAATTGTTGTTATACTGAATTTCAAGAAGGGGTGAAGAGGGAGCTACACTATCGCCAATGTCAACAAATTTTTTTATTACAATGCCCTTAAAAGGAGCCCTTATCTTTGTATAACCAATATATATTTTTGCCTCTTCAACTTTGGCTTTTACCATTTTTAATTTTGCATAAAGGGCATCTACTTCTGATCTTGCTGCCATGTACATGGATTTTGCACTATTAAAATTCGCAAGCACCTCATCATATTTCTGCTTACTGACAACCCCTTTGTCCTTTAGTTTTTTAAACCTGTTGTAAGTCTTTTTTGCCAGTATAAAGTTGGATTTTGCAGCAGATAGTTTCTTTTTGGCAGAATCTATATGCCTTTTTATTTCTAAAGACGTTGCCTTTGCCTGTTTTAACCTTGCCCTATATAGACTATCATCAATATCTATTATAATATCACCTTTTTTTACATATTCTCCCTCTGTTACCTTAATATCCCTGACTTCACCTATTACTTTAGAAAATATTCTCGCCTTATCCAACGGGATAACAGAACCCGTTAATTTTACCTCTTCTCGTATTTTTAATGCTTTTATTGTGTCCACCTTCACGTTTTTAATAGTTTTTGAATGGGATTTGTAGGATATCTCTTCTTTGCTGCATCCTACAAAAATTAGACCAATAAGTATGAAAATAAAACTTTTTTTCATTTTGCCCTGCTCCTATTTTTTTAGCACTTTAACTTTATCTTTATGAGAATTTCAAGGTATTTATTTAGCTTTTAAAATAAAAACAATATCTCAAAAAAATAGATCTAAATCAATTATAGGATATTGTCTCGGGGTTTATATGTTGATAAATACTTAAAATTAGAATTTGCCAGATTGTGGATATTGGTTAATACTGGAAACTAGGTTAGTCAAGTACCTATGTGAGAATTAGAAGATAAAGGCCAAAACTTTGTTTATGGGTATTTTTAGCCCAAGTTTATCAAAACATGGGCTAATATCTATAAACTTTAATCGGAAATTTTCAGATGAGGTTTAATAATATTCTAAAAAAATCATATATTTTAATATATTACAGCTTTTTGTTTGAATTTCTGGATTAGGATTAGGAGGGAAGGGGGATTTTAAATCCCCCTATATTTTTAAAATACAACAAATTTGTCTGTTTCTTCATTCCATTTTAAAAGGATTATTATAAATACAAAAACAAGGATGAACAATACAAAGGCAATGGGCCATCCAAGGATATTTGGGGCAAAAATTCCATGTCCCAGGATCTTTTTGAGACCATATTTTTTAATTAGCATTCCAGTTGGGGAGTTTGATAGGGTAAATCCCACAAATGCCAGCCAGAGCTTTATATGTCCTTCTCCCATCCTCCACAGGGTACCGCTTGCACATCCACCAGCTAGGAGCATGCCAAAACCAAAGATCATTCCACCAATAAGTGCTCCAAAATATGGATGATAAACACCAGCTTCTGGTGGCTGAATATATGCCCATTTTATTACCACACTGGCTCCAACATATAACATAAGGCTGATCATAACACCCTTCATCATGGTACCGTCGCCAGTCATAAAAGGTTCTCTAAAGGCGTTGGCAAAACAAAATCTACCCCTGTGCATGACCATTCCAATCAAAAATCCAAAGAAAAGAAGCCCTCCCATCTGGGTCTTGTTAAATTTTGAATAGATAAAAAATGCAATTATCACTAGAGCTGTCACCAGATATCCAAAAAATGGTTTGATTTTATCAAAATTGGCATCTTTTGCACCTGTAGCACCAGTTCCACCAACTTCAATGTGTTCCATTTCCCATAAAAGGTATTTTAGACCAATATATGCGCCTGTAAAAAGCCCAATCATCATAAGGAAACCACTTAAATCTAGCATTCCCAGAGCAGAATAAAAGGCTCCAACATTACATCCAGCAGACAGGGCAGCACCTATTCCCATAAGGGCACCGCCAACTATGCCCTTTAAATACTCCCATTTAGGTGCAGGATTTATTTTAAACTGTTTGCTAAATAGGGCAGACGCCAGGGCACCTAAAACAAGACCAATGTTAGATACACTCATGCCATTTTCCAAAGGAGATTTTTGTGGTGCTTTATCATACAGGCCAATTAGATAATAAAGCCAGTCACCCCAGTTTCTGTATCCACCAGCAATACCCCATGTATGCCACCACAAAAAGATCATAATGGCGAGAAATGCCAGCAGGATTCCAGAGAGCCACGCAGGCCATTTTTTGCCAAAAATAAAGGAGTATCCCTGTTTTATCTCTTGGGCAGCAAAACTAAGAAATCCATTTTCAGCCATTTGTTAGTTCTCCTTAAAAGTGAAGTTAGTTTTAAAAAAGGCGACCTTTGAGGTCGCCTTTTATTTTTAGAATTTGTACACAACAGATAGGTAATATTGTTGCATATATTTTATGACTGGAAACAGGGCGTCCATACCTGTGATCTTGTCTATGTCAACTGGTTCACCTAAAGGATTTCCACTTCCTGAATACTCATATTTATAGAATTGGGCACCTGCTTTGATATAGAAGTTATTGTTTACCAAGGATTTTATAAAATAAGGCTCCCATACATGTCCCCTGGTAGCAATCTTGGATGCAACCAGGTTGTCCTCAGCACCAGTAAATGGGAACCAATATTTTGATCCATAGTTGTATTCAAAGCCCAGTTTTAGGCCATAGTCATCTAAGTTGTACCTAACACCACCATAAAATGCCCATCCATCTCTATCTTCTAACTTTCCATTGGACGAGAGCAAGCTGTATCCAAGCATTTCATATAGTGGTATTTTAGATACCCTTTTTGCCTCGGTATGACTCCAGGATCCAGACAAGAACAGGTCTAAGGCCCCGTCTAACATATTGGTTTGAACAAGCAAGGTGGAAGCCTGCCATTTTCCAATGTCAGTTTGTGGTTCAACCCTGTCCACAAAAAGGCCTGTGTTTTGCTCAAAATGGTACTTGCCCTGTGAATCTTTAGAAACAATAAAAGGCATTACAGTTAGACCAGTAAACCCATCTGAAATCTCCGGTGCATATGCATAGTTCACCATTACTTTTAAGTCCATGTTCAGTGGATCAACCCAACCGTTGTACAATGTGGCAATGAAGCCAAAGAGATCTACATCATCTAAATCAGGCTGACTCACAAAGGCACTTGTTGTTCCATATTGACTTTCAAAACCAGAACCATAACAGAGTTTAAAGGCAAGACCAGGTATTCCAGTGAGGTCTTCAAAGTTAAATCCCAAAGATGCCCCATCAAACTCCCAGTTGATAATAGTTGCAAGGGGTGATCCTCCTACATCAGGGAGGTTTTCTTTGTATTCAAATGGAGGACCTTCTGTAGATGGTCTCCTGCCAAGGGAAAAGTGCCATTTTATTTTATGGAATTCATTGTGATATACAAAATAGGCCCTCTCCAGTTTTACATCATCTCCATGTGGATTTGATGACTCAGTCCCGTCTAAAGTAATATCGTGCATTCCAGCACTATTTACATTTATACCAACACTATCTCCCCACACTTTGTAAACTGCCATTCTTCCAGCAAATCTCAAGTGTTTGTTAACTTCAGAGTCCATTCTAAGTCTGAACCTGAGGGTCCTAACAATGTCATTGTCAACATCTATTTTGTCTGCCTTGGGTACCATACCTGCCTGTTTCATACCCTGAAACATCTGCTGGATCTGGGGAAGCGTGGCGCCATTTAAACCACCTGCAAAGGGGTTAGCGGGATTATAATCTTTAAAGAACAGACTTGTTAAGGAGCTTGGGGCTGCATACACATCATCCATGTGTATTGACCAGAATTTGGGCTCAAGCTCTACACTGAGTCTTACTTTGTCAGAAGCTGCATGTTTAATTGCCTTGGAGACCCTGCTAGCTAAACTATCTACCTTTTTATTGGCCATTTTTTGCTGTTTTTCATTTTGTTCTAATTTTTGCTGGGTCTCCATTAGTTTTTGTTGAAGGAGCATCATCTGTTTTTGGAGCTCATTTAACTGGGATTTTAGCTCCTCAGTCTGCTTTATAAGGTCCTGTGTATTTGCCCCTGCATGGGCATAGGTGAAAAATAAGAGGAAAATAGATAACAATATAAATGTTTTTTTTACCATTTACTACCTCCATTAGCCACAGGTTGCTGGTTGTGGGGAATCATAGGCATGTTCATGTAAGTAACTGAATATGTCATTTAGATCTTTGTGTTTTAACTTATTCCACTCATCCTTGCATTTTAGGTTTTCATAATGGGCAAACACCTCTTCCCATTCAGCCATTGTTTTTGAGCTTGGTGACAATGTTTTTGCTGAAGATCCATCGTGACATTTTCTGCAGTACTTCCTGTAGAGATACTTACCCTTCCTCTGGTTTCCATTGGGGGTAAAAGACCCTCCTCCAAAAACAGGCGACAATACAAAACCTAAAAAACCAAAACAAATCAAAGCCATTAACAAAAATTTTCTCATAACCATACCTCCTTAAAGTTTTTAATAATGTGTAACGTTAACCTTATTGCCTATTATTTTTTATTTTGTCAATCTCAATTATTGGAAGCCAATCTAACCCGAGTTTATCAAGATGATAAACTCGGGTTAATGCAGAAATTTGAATTAAAAACCATAACATAAAGGAGTTTTTAATTTTTTGGGTATATTAAAATATTAATCCAAGTTTTGACAAACCTGGGTTAGGAATTCAAACAGGGAAAAAGTAGGAGATTAATAGATGAGAATTTGAAAAAGGCCCGGATAAAAATTGTCCGGGCCCATGGAATTTAACTTGGCCTATTATTTACCCTGCATCATTGCTTCTATATCTTCTTTCACATCTCCAATGGGTTTTAGGTCAAATTTTTCAACTAGGATTTTTGCAACATTTGGTGACAAAAATCCTGGTAGGGTTGGGCCAACCCTCATTCCCTTAAATCCCAGATAGAGTAGTGCCAGAAATACGGTTATAGCCTTTTGTTCATACCATCCAATATCAAAGGATATTGGCAGGTCATTTATATCATCAACACCAAAAACTTCCTTTAGTTTAAGGGCAATTACTGCCAGAGAATAGCTGTCATTACACTGCCCCGCATCAAGTATCCTGGGAATCCCACCAATATCCCCGAGATCCAGCTTGATATATCTATATTTGGCGCATCCAGCTGTTAAGATAACAGTGTCTTTTGGCAGATTTTTGGCAACTTCTGTGAAATATTCCCTCTTTTTCTGCCTTCCATCACATCCAGCCATAACAATAAATCTCTTAATAGCACCTGATTTTACAGCATCAACTACTTTGTCAGCAAGTGCCAGGACCTGATTTCTGGCAAATCCACCAACTATTTTCTTGTCTTCTAGTGGGGTTGGTGGTGGACAGGATTTTGCCCTTTCAATTACCTTTGAAAAGTCCTTGGTCCCGCCCTTTGGTCTGTCATCAATGTGGGTTGCTCCTGGATAATTAACAACCCCTGTTGTGAACAATCTGTCCAGATAGTTTCCCCTAACAGGTATGAGGCAATTTGTTGTTAAGATAATAGGTCCATTAAAGGATTCAAATTCCTTATTCTGGTGCCACCATGAGCTTCCATAGTTCCCAACAAAGTGGTCGTATTTTTTAAATGCAGGATAATAATGGGCAGGGAGCATCTCTCCGTGGGTATATACATCAATGCCTGTCCCCTTTGTTTGTTCTAGGAGCTCTTCTAAGTCCTTTAAGTCGTGGCCGCTAATTAAGATTCCTGGATTGTTTCTAACACCTAGGTATACCTCACTAATTTCAGGATGACCATAAGTTGATGTGTTTGCCTCATCAAGTAATGCCATGACCTTAACACCATATTCTCCTGTCTTTAAAACCAGATTTAAGAGCTCATCTGCAGACAAATCTTCTGTCATTGCTGCCATTGCCTCAAAAATAAAGTTATATATGTCTTTGTCTTCAAATCCCAAAAGTGCAGCATGGTCAGCATAGGCACAAATTCCCTTGACTCCAAAGCATATGGTCTGTTTTAAAGACCTGAGATCTTCATTTTCAAATCTCAGCCAGCCTGCTTCTTTGGCCTTTTCATAAAAGTCCTTTGGATTTGAGCTTGTCCATGTTGCTGCATCGTCTAAAGGCTCACTGAATTCCTTTCCATATTTGTTCTTGTATGCAGCAAGAAATCTTTCCTTTACATCTTCTCTTACTTTAAGGGCCCTGTTTATCCATTCTTCAAATTTTGCATTATCCCAGCCCACATTAGTAATAGTGCTAAACATTGCTTCACAAACAAATCTCCCTACACTACTGTCCACCTCCTCTATTTCTTTAAGTTTATTGGCATAAATGGATATGCCTTCTACAAGATAGATGAGTAGGTCCTGTAGGTTGGCAAGGTCTTCTTTTTTTCCACATACACCAACCTTGGTACATCCCTGGTTTTTTGCGGTTTCCTGACATTGGTTACAAAACATAGTACACTCCTTTTTTGTTTTTTAGTTTGTTTATTATTTGATTAGAGTATCAACAATATTACCTTCTGGATTTATTACTGTCTGTTTAATTGTTATACTTTTTCCGCTCTTTTCTATCCCCTTTTTTACAATTGATGGCAGGGCAGAACAACATGGTACAGTCATAATGAGCACTTCAACTGAATTTATGTTGTTATTAGAGAAAATCTGAGTAAATTTTTCCACATATTCATCTCTATCATCGAATTTAGGGCATCCTATCATGATGACCCTTCCTGGTAGCATATCTGCGTGGAGATTTGGGTAGGCCACAGCTACACAGTCAGCCACAACCAGGAGGTCTGCATTTTGTAAGAAAGGTGCATGTGGGGGAACTAACTTTATCTGGACTGGCCAGTGGGAAAGGGCAGATTTTACCTTTTCTCCTCTATTTTGTTGCTTATCACCCTTGGATAAAATTTGCACCTGATTAGATGGGCATCCACACGCCAATTTTTCATCCTGCTTGTCCTTATTTTTTGAACTCAAATATTCTTCCACAGCCTCTTCGTCAAAATCCTCTGCTTCCCGCTCTATTAGCCTTATTGCATCGTTGGGGCATTCACCAAGGCAGGCGCCAAGTCCATCACAATATTTTTCAGCAACAAGTTTTGCCTTGCCATCTATTATCTGTATAGCCCCTTCTTCACATGCAGGCACACATTGCCCACAACCATCACACTTTTCTTCATCAACTTCTATGATCTTTCTAAGTACTTTCATAGATTACTCCTTAGTCTAATAATACCTTTTTTGCCAGTTTTTTTCCAGTTTCAGTTAAAAATCTTTTATCTATAATTTCTTTTATTTTTTCTGGACTTATTTCCTGTTTTTTTATCTTTTCTTCTAAATTCACGATAGTATCAGCATCATATACACACTTAAAATTTATTGTATCGTCTTCCCTTGGATGATGATGGTGTGCTATTATATCACAAACCTCGGATATAAGTGCATCATCTGCCCCTAATCTCTTTAAAATTTCCTCAGCAATACCAGGCCCTAATTCTTCCTGATATATGGCAGCTGAAGAGTTATATTTTTTTTCGGCTTCAATAATACCTATATCGTGGAGATATGCAGCAATTAAAACAACCCCCATGTCCGCTCCTTCTTCCCGTGCAATTTGTTCAGCATATCTGGCAACTTTTATAGCATGTCCAATTCTCTTGAAATCTTGTCCAAATTTACGTTTCATCTCAATTGCAACTCTGTCCTTTAACATATTCTTTCGCTGTGCCAGAAGTTCTGGTGGAAGATTTCCAAGACACTGCTCAGCATACTGGCAATATGCAGCGCATCCAAAATCCATTTTGGGATTTAAGAATTTGTGTCCACAGTGGGGACATTTTCTCATGGTATCGTCTTTAAAAAACTCCACATCTTCACCACAATTGGGACATTTTACCTCAAACACCGCTGACTTATCCCAAAATTGAGTATCCTGACCTGGACATTTCATTTTGTTTTCTCCCCTTATAAATATCATTCAGCGTTAAAACTAATACAACCTGCAGGACAGCTGTCAACAGCTTCCTGGATTACATCATCATCACACCCTTCCACCTGTTTTACATATGCCTTTTGTTCTGCCTCATTAAATCCAAAGATTTCTGGACAGATTTCAACACAACTTTCACATCCAAGGCATTCATCCTTATCTATATGGATTTCTCTGGCCATTATTAACCTCCAACATTCCTTGTTTTATTTAAGTTATTTTTTATCTTAAAGGCACAATCTCTAATAACCCCACAAAGAACCAAAAAGTCATTTTGATTAAATTCCTTAATTCCCTTGTTGGATAACTCCAGCATCTCATTAACTAACATCTCCACTTTATTTAAATATTCCAAGATGAACTGATAATCTGAATCTTTTTCTTTCATAAAATATTTTCCGATCATATGGGGTTAAATTAATTTTATATTACAAAAGCAACTAACATGCCATCTAATGCCTTTGTACAATAAACCGGGAAAAATCGCCTGATGTCATAAATTTTTCATGGAGAATTAAAATATTTTTGGATAATTTTGAAGCATATGCTTGTAGCGGCGATTATTATGATACATTTAAATGAGACATTTATTAAAAAAATTTTTATTTTCAATTAATTATTGAAAGTAGCAAATGTGTCTCATTATTGTAAATGAGACAATATATGGGAAAATGGGATTTGTGCCCAGGTCTTGAACTCAAACCAAAGAAGACCTGGGCATATTAGAATGTAGGGAGGGAAATTATAATTTCACACTTGGGAAGTCTTTCATCTCAGTATGGGGTAAAAATAGGGCTGAGGTGAATTCCTCCATAAATTCATTGTTGTCGCTAAAGTCAATATAGGTCATTGAATTACAGATATCTTTTGCCTGTTTTCGGGCATCTTTTGATAACAGACACATATACGCCCCTGCAATTGAACTATTTCCAACGTATTTAAATTTTGACCTATCAATATCAGGTAGAAGTCCAATGGTAATTGCCCTGTCTATATCTAAATGTTCTCCAAAACCGCCTGCAATTAATAGCTGGTCTAAATCGTTAAAGGTGAGTCCTGCCTGTTTTAATAACACCCTGAATCCTGCGTATATGGCACCCTTGCTTCTGATTAGATTGCTTATATCAGATTCTGTAAACACGATGTCTTGCTCAAGCTCCGTCTCTTTATTGGCAAATGCCAGGATATATTGTTTTTCCCCTTTTTCTTCTTTTATTCTTGGATGGGTAGTATCTAAGTTAAATTTTCCATTTTGCTGAATTATTTTATTTTTTAACATCTCAGCCATTAGGTCTATCATACCAGATCCACATATACCCCTTGGTTTTACATCTCCAACTACCTTTAGTTCAGGCTCCAGTGTATCAGAATTTATTTTTACCTTTTCAATTGCTCCAATCTCTGCCCTCATACCAAATCTAATACCTCCACCTTCAAAGGCAGGACCTGCTGAACAGGAGGCTGTGAGTAACCAATCTTTATTTCCCAGTACAATTTCTCCATTTGTCCCAACATCAACAAATAAGGTGAGTTTGTCCTCTTTGTGGATATTGCAATAGAGTACGCCAGATACAATATCTCCTCCAACATAACTGGCAGGACCAGGCATCACATAGACTGCTGCAAAGGGGTTGGTCCTAAGGCCAAGTTCCATTGCCTTAAATATTGGATATTGGCTGGCAGTGGGTATATATGGTTTTCTCCTGATATATCTTGGCTCAATTCCTAAAAAAAGATGGGTCATGGTGGTGTTTCCTGATACCACCACATTTTTTATCTCCCTGGGATCTGCACCAGTGGTATTTAAGATTTCATTTATAAGTCCGTTGATGGTTGATTTTGCCATCTTGCTGAGCTTTTTTACACCGTCTTTTTCAGCGCACACAATTCTGTTTATTACATCATCACCACATGCTGCCTGTTTATTGTGATCTCCCAATGCTCCAAGGATTTCTCCATTTGACATATCCACTAGATATACAACTATTGTGGTTGTGCCCAGATCAACTGCAATTCCCAGATGTCTCTCCTCCACATGTCCTGGCCTTACAGCAACTATTTCATTTGAACAGTCCCTGCTAATTATGGATGTTGTAATGTGGAAATTTTCAGCCCTCATTACGTTTGCCAAATCTTGAATCACCTTTAAACTTTCATTCATTCTACTTGTATCGTATCCTAATTTTTTAAGACCTCTAAATAACCTGTCTAAGTCACTTACTGTGTCCTCCAAAGTGGGGGGATCTAAGCGGAGTTCCACTTCATGGTGGATTGGCTCTATTGCGTCAACAAGGCCTTTTAGTTTTTCAGTGGCCTCTTTGCCCTGACCTGCGCAAACCATTTGCCTCTCTAATGTTTCAGGTGGAATCTCAACTTCCATGTCTTCAACAACTGTTGTCTGACAAGCAAGCACATAACCCATTTGTTTTTCTTTTTCTGTGAGCAGAACCGTTGGATTTGTCTCTACCTTGCCTTTTTTTATAATTAATTTGCACTTTCCACATGCGCCTGCCCCATTACAGGAGGCATTTAACCTTATTCCCGCCTCCCTTGCTGCGTCTAAAAGGTTCATCCCTGCATCAACAGATACTTCTTTTTTATCAGGTAAAAATACCACTTTAACTTTTTTTGATCCTTCCTCCTCTTTTTGTTCCCTTTCTCTTTTTTTTCTTTCTTTGTAAATAAACCAGATGGGACACGAGGACCTAAATTTACAATAGAGCTCAGGATCCTGGCACGTAAGACATTCATCACACAAATACACATTGTGCTTCATACACAAATAATTGGTCTCCCTGTCTGGATGATTTATACACCTTCCCATAGCCACCTCCTTAACCTCTAAGAGGTTATATTTTTTTGAGTTAATGTTAATATGTTAACATTAAAAATTAACAGTGAAATTGATTAGCTATTAAATATCAATAATTTTAATCTTTTGTAAAAAACGAAACAAAGAATTTTAAATCCAGGAGAGTAGCGAGCAAATACAAGGCCAAAAAAATTTAATTGACAAAAATTTTTATTTTTTGTTTTATTGAATATAATTCAATAGTAGAATAGAGTTCAATAAAAATATCGCTGAAAAAAAGGAGGGGGCATGGATTTTAGCCTAACAAAAGAGCAGAGGATGTTTAAAAGGGAAGTTATTAATTTTGCAAAAAAGGAGATTGTGCCAAGGGTTAGGGAGTTTGAAAAAAAAGAGGAGTTTGATTTTGAATCCTTTAGAAAATTAGGGGAGTTTGGGATCTTAGGGCTTCATTTTCCAGAGGAGCTAGGTGGGGGTGGTGCAGATGTGGTGACCACTGTGGTTGCTGCTGAGGCACTAGGGGAAGCTGGAGTTGATGGTGGTCTGACCCTGTCCTATGGAGCACATACCTTTTTGTGTGCTGACACAATATTTAGGCATGGTACAAGGAAACAGATTGAAAAATATCTCCCAAAATTGATCACTGGCGAGTTAATTGGTTGTATGGGGCTCTCTGAGCCCAATGCAGGGTCTGATGTTGCATCAATGACCACAACAGCAATAAAAAAGGGAGATAAATATATTTTAAACGGAAATAAGATGTGGATTACCAATGGACCAATTGCAGATGTTGCAGTTGTATATGCCAAAACTGATCCTGAAAAAAGGCATGAGGGGATTTCTGCCTTTATAGTGGAAAAAGGGACCCCTGGTTTTGCTGCTGGACCTCCCATTGAAAAAATGGGGGTTAGGACATCTCAGACCTCTGAGCTCATATTTAACAACTGTGAGATCCCTGAAGAAAATTTGCTTGGCAAGGAAGGAAATGGATTTTTTATGTCACTTGAGACTGTTGAGTGGGATAGAAGTGCCCTGCTTGCCCCATTTATAGGTGCAACAAAATATATCTTAGATAGGTGCATAGATTATGCAAAAAAAAGGATCCAATTTGGCAGGCCCATAGGTAAATTTCAGGCAATAAAGCACAAGATTGCAGATATTAAGATATTTTATGAAACAGCAAGGCTACTAGCCTATAGGATAGCATGGTGCAAGGACCAGGGCCGTCCTTTAAACCATCTTGAGGCTGCAGTGGCAAAGCTATATGTGGGAGATTATAGCCTTGGACCCACAAATGATGCCATGGTGCTCCATGGTGGCAATGGATATACCCATGAGTTTGATATTGAAAGGGTATTTAGAGATGGAAGATTGGCACCAATAGGAGGTGGTACCTCTGATATACAGAAGATGATAATATCCAAGATCATTGCAACCATGTAAAAGATGGAGGGGGAGATGTATTTTGATTTTAACGAACAGGAAAAAATTCAAATAAAAAATATATGTGCAAAAATTGATTCTTTAAATTTAGAGGGCGCACCATCACTAAATAAAGATATTTTAAAAGACTTAATAAATGAGTTTTCAAAAGCAGGATATTTTAGTTGTGAAGGACCAACCTTAAATGCAGTTAGGTCTAAATTATCTGAAAAAAAATTTCCTTTGTATTTTATTTTTGAAATTGGTATAAGATTTTTAAATAATTTTAAAAAAGACTTAAAATCATACAATATTCCATTATTAAATACAATTGGTTATATTGAAAAAAATAATAATTTTCATTTAGAAAATATAAATACAGAACTAACTGAATCTAATGGAGAATTTTTAATAAATGGAGAAAAAAGATATGTTCCATTTCTAGATTTATGTGAATCAGTATTTGTTTTGGCAAAAAAAGAGAATACACCTTGTTTGTGTTTGATAAAAAAAGATGATCTAGACTATGAGATGATCAATAATGAGTTTGTTGAAGGGATAAATTTTTTTAATATAAAATTAAAAAATATAAAAGTTCCAAAAGAACATGTTTTTTTATATAACAATAAAGATGGATTTCTGGATATATTTTTTTATGAGTTAAATAAAATTGCAATATCTGGTGCCATGGGACTTATGAATGCTGCATTCAATGAAGCTGTATGTTTTGCAAAGACACACAAGAATAACAACAAACCAGTTATTCACTATCAAGAGGTGGGCTTTAAGCTTGCTGAGATGAAGACCCTATTAGATGCCTCTTACCTCATCTCATCAAAGACTAATTCAATCAAAAAAATAGATAAAGAAGCAATAGAAACAGCACTAGTTGCAAAGGTTTTTTGCTTAGAATCACTTGAAAAAATATCAAGTGGAGCAATTTCAATCCTATCAATTCATGGATTTTTCAATGAAAGCTACGCCCCCAAGGCATATGTGTTATCAAAGTTCTTGCAGGTCCTTGGTAAATCAACAGAGGTTTCAAGGGTAGATCTTGGAGACCTACTTCTTGGATATAAGCGTTTTTAATTCCTACTCAAAAAGGAGATGTTATGCTAGATAGTGAGTTAGATATTGAAATGAAAGACCTCTCACCAGCAGAGAAAAGAAGACTTAGGGAAAAGAGGCATAGATATGAGACAATATTATCTGCAGCAATGAAGTTTTTTTGTGAAAAAGGTTATAATAAAACAACTATAGAAGACATTGCCAATAAGGCAGAAGTGTCTGTTGGCACAGTATATTTTTATTTTAAAAATAAAGAAGATATAATGATAAAGTTAATAGATGAGAGTGGTAAGATACTCAGGCGTGCTTTAGGAGAGGAATTTAAAAAAAAGGAAGGCACCATTGAAGGATTTTTGAATGCAGGACGGGTGTTCTTTTATGACCTATGTAAAAAACATCCTGACACTATTTTAATATTAATGAGGGAATCTGTAGGACAAACCCCTGATATTGAAAAAAAGAGACAAGAGTTATTTAATAAACTCATAAAAGATTTAATGAAGGCACTGGATAAAATTAAACAAAGATATGATATTGAATACAAATCAGATATGTCTGTTGAAGTGATAGCAACTATAGTGATGGGTCTCTTTGAAAAAATATCTTACCACTTTATAATCAATAATGGAAAAAATATGGAGTTAATTGGAGAAGACGTAATAGACTTTATTTATGGTGGTATAAAAAATCTCACTATTGGAGACTTTAATGATAATTAGGGGAGCACTTCATGTTCATACACTGTGTTCTGATGGAGAGATGGATTTATTTGAGGCAATAGATATATATGCATCAAAGGGTTTTGATTTTATTGCATTTACTGATCACGATTTTATTATGAAAAATGGCTGTTATAAGGTCCTTGATGAAGTAAAACCAGAAATTTTGGTATTTAAAGGCATTGAAAAGACCATATTTGTAAATGGTTATGTCCATGTAAATGAAATATATGGTGACAAGGAAGTATTGAGAATTTTCAACCATCCAATGGACATAGCTTTTGATTTAAAGGGGGTATTGGAAAAAATTGAGCTTGTTAAAAAGATAATTAACATTGACGCAATAGAGGTAACTTCCAGGGGATTTTATACCAAAGAAATAGATATTCCTGATATTCCATATCCTAAGGTGGCAACAGATGATGCCCATAATATAAGAATGTGTGGCAGGGCATGGATTGAGATGGATGCGCCTTTGGATAAGGATGTTATAATCAAAAAGATTAAGGCTGGGGATTTTTGGAATTGTTTTTTGTAAAAAAATAGGGGGATGTAGATGAAAAGGGTTGGTATTTGTGCATTTGCCCAGACCACTGTGGAGTCAAATAAGTGGGATCAGCGATTTCAGGAAATGGCGTGGGAGGTGGTAGAGAAGCTCCTTGATGAGACTTCTTTAGATTTTTCTGACAATGGGATTGAAATAATAATAAGTGTATCAGATGATGTGTTTGATGCAAGGACCATATCTGATAATGCAATGACTGATGTACTGGGCGCCCATTTTAGGTGTGAGGAAAAGGTGTCTCAAGAAGGGCTTCAGGCCCTCTATTATGCATGTAGTGTTATAAACTCAGGGATTGCTGATGTGGTCATGGTGGTGGGGCATTGTAAGGAGTCCCAAGCAAAGTCGAGAAACATGGTGACACACATGGCCTTTGATCCATTTTATGAGAGGCCTGTTGGTATGGATTTCTTAATTGCTGCAGGTATGCAGGCACAGATGTTAAGGGATAAGGTAAATATTGGTGATGAAGAGCTGGCAGAAATAGTTGTCAGGGCAAAGGATAGGGGGGCTAAAAATATCTTTTATCCTGAAGTGACTAAGGTAACAAAAGAGGAGGTAATTGCCTCTGAATATTTGTGTAAGCCAATTAGAAAACTCCATGCATATCCTGTTTCTGATGCTGCAGTTGGTTTTATTTTGGCATCTAAAAAAAGGGCAAAGGAAATAACAAAAAATCCTGTTTGGATAGATGGAGTTGGGTGTTCCATGAACTCATATTTCCCCCAAAATGGTGACCTACTAGATTTGACAACTTTAAGAGATGCTTTAGATAGGGTACTTTTTCGAGCAAATTTAAAATCAACTCACGAAATAGACCTTTTTGAGTTGTCAGATCAATATGCCTATCAGCTGCCCCTTTGGGCAAGTGGTCTTGGGCTGTGCAATTTAGAAGATATTAGCTCATTTGTAAAAAATGGAGGTATTGATGAGAAAAACATAAATCCATCAGGTGGGATGTTAATAGGATCTCCCCTAATACTAGGTGGCCTATTTCGCACCATTGAGGCAGTAAAACAGCTAGAAAACATATCTGAAAATCAGGTAAAGGATCCAAAAAGGGCATTGGTGCACAGCTCAATGGGACCAGCTGGTCAGTTTCATTCAATATTAGTTTTATCTAGGGATAATTGAAGGAGGGGGACATGAGGAAAAGAGAGAGGGAAGTAGCAATAGTTGGTGTTGGACAGACAAAATATTCATCCCACAGGGAAGATGTAAATCAACCAGAGATGATCACAGAGGCAATAGTGGAGGCATTAAACCAAACTGACCTTACAATGGATGATATAGATTGTGTACTTCATGGAAACATGGAGCTTTTTGAGATGGTTCATCAGCCAGATCTCTGGCACACAATTGGTACAGGGGTAATGGGCAAGGAATGTTTAAGACTCACAACAGGGGGCACTACTGGAGCCACTTTGGTTTGTGCTGCAGATGCACTAGTTGCTTCTGGCATGCACGATGTGGTCATGGCAATTGGATTTGAAAAACTCCAGGAAGGACACACAACCGGTGGCATAACAAATATGGCAGATCCACTTTGGGGAAGAAAGCTTCAAAGTGGTGCACTAGTTGGAATCACAGCAACACAGATGATGGAAGAATTCGGAGAACAAAGGGCAAAGCGGGCATCAATAGACTACAGGATTATTATGGACATGCATGCAATGAAAAATGAAAAGGCACATAGAAGGCTTGGACTTAACTTTGATATGGCTGAAGATCTCATGAACAACTCTCCACAACTAGTTGGGGAGCTCAGGATGATCCATATGTGTTCACAGAGCGATGGGGCATGTGTGGTTATTATGGCATCAGAGGACAAGGCAAAGGAGATTTGTGATAGACCAGCATGGCTAGTGGACCATGTCACAGTGCACAGGGAAGAGCACATGGGTACTTTGTTTGGTCTAAAAAAGCAAAAAATGACCCATAGGCATGCGGCTGAGGTGCTATTTAAGAGGAATAACATAAAGGACCCAATGTCTTATTTTGATGTATTTGAGATGTATGATCCATCAAGCTGGTGGGGTGTTGATTGGCTTAGAGAGTTTCTCCTATTTGATGGTGATGAGCATTTAAGATTAGTTGAGGAAAGAGAGATATATATGGACGGAAAATTTCCTGTTAATCCATCTGGAGGGGTCATAGCTTCAAATCCAATAGGTGCCACTGCAATGGTGAGGTTTGCTGAGGCTGCCTTGCAGATAATGGGAAAGGCTGGAGATCACCAAATTAAAAAGGACGTAGATAGGGCTCTTGCATCTGGATTTGGAGGCACTTTTTGGACTGTTTTGGGAATATTATCTGCTGAAAAACCCAAAAGATAACAAGGGGATGAAATCTATGGAAAAGGTAACAGTAAAGGATATCATATATAGTTTTATTGAGAGGGCAAATCGTCATATTATTAAAGATGAGAAGTGTACTATTGGGTATGATATAACAGGAGATCAAGGGGGAAAATGGACAGTTATAATTGATATGGGAGATGTAAAGGTAGAAGAGGGTATGGTAGAGCCTGATGTTGTTATATCCATGAAGGATGAAGATTTTATTGGATTTACCCTTGGGAGATTAGATGCACTTAATTTGCTTTCATCTGGAAGGTTAAAAATAGATGGTGATGTGTCTATTGCTCAAAAATCTGCAAAGTTTTTTAAGAAATTTACCCTGGATAAAAAGGAGGAAGTGGAAGAGCTAATTCGTCTAAAACAGATATTATCTATACCCCAGAGGTTTTCAACAGGTGAAGTGATGGGATATTTTTTGCACAAGCTAAAAGAAAAAAAGATTATGGCAAACAAGTGCCCAAAATGTGGAAGGTTACAATGTCCACCTAGAGAGGTGTGTGCAATTTGTAGAGTGGCAGCAGATGAGTGGGTAGAGGTTGGGCCAGAGGGTATATTAACCGTGGCTGATATTATCTATTATGCAGCCCCTGATCCTTTAACAGGAGAAATAAGAAAAACCCCATATATAAGTGCTTATATTATCCTAGATGGATGTGAGGATCCTGACACCTTCTGGCATGAGATAGATCCATCTACACCACATGAGAAGTTAAAAAAGGGAGCAAGGGTCAGACCTGTTTGGAATGATGTAAGGATAGGGGCAATAACTGATATTAAGTATTTTGAGGTGTTGTAAACAAAGAGGAGTTAGATATGAAAAGGTATAGTTTTGTAGTTCATGGTAAATTGGCTTTGCCCTATCAATATTTTGCTGGAACATTGGGATCAAAGTTTATTAAGGCGTTACGGGATGATAAGAGGATCTTTGGAACAAGGTGTGATAAGTGTGGTAGTGTGTATGTTCCACCTAGAAGTTTGTGTGACAGATGTTTTTTAGACATAAAAGACAATATGGTGGATGTATCCAATGAAGGAACAGTGATCACATACACAGTTGTAAATCACTGTGAAGGCCACTATCCCTTAAAACCTCCCTTTGTGTTGGCACTTATTAAACTAGATGGAACAACAACTCCTATGGTCCATATAGTAAAAGGGGTACCAGCATCCAAGATGAGATCTAATGTTAGGGTTAGGGCAGTTTTTTCAAAAGAGCCCAAAGATACTATCCTTGCAATCTCCCATTTTGAGCCAGTTGATTATTCTGCTTTTGAGATGGGATATACTTTTGACGAGCTTGAGATTGGCATGAGTGCATCCTTTACCAAGACCATAACTGAGACAGATGTATATCTCTTTGCTGGAATATCTGGTGATTTTAATCCCATGCATGTGAATGAGGAATATTCAAAGAAATCTCTGTTTGGGAAAAGGGTGGCCCATGGGGCAGTTCCACAGAGTCTAATTGCCCCAGTCTTAGGCACAAAACTCCCTGGCCTTGGAACCATTGCCCTTGAGATATCAACCAGATTTTTAAGGCCAACCTATTTCGGGGATACAATAACTGCAATAGCAACTGTTAAAGAAAAGATTCATGATAAAAAATGGGTAAAAATGGATATAAAGTTCAAAAATCAAAAAGGTGAGCTCATAGGGGTAGGAGAGGCACTGGTTATTCCGCCACAGGGTTAACAATTTAAACTTTATTTAAAGGGGGGGGAGAGATGGTAATGGAATCTAGGTATAAAATGGGTAAAAATTTTTATGATGATGAATTTTATAAAACATACAAAAAAATAGGGTACCCAGATAATTGGATTGAAGAATCATTAACATACGCCCCAGATGATGCTTATTGTATAATGCATCCATCTTGGGTTCATGAAGAACTACCGCAAATACCAGAATGTTCTATTTATGATTTATTTAAATCAACAGTTAAATCAAAACCAGATAATACTTCAGTTATTTTTTTAGAGAAATCTATTAGTTACAAATACTTAGAAGATCTTACATCTAGGTATGCAGGTTTATTAAATAGATTGGGAGTGAAAAAAAATGATGTTGTAGCCACGATGTTGCCTAATTCATTACAACACATAGTAGCATTTTATGGTGTAACCAAATTAGGTGCAATACATACTCCTATAAATATAATGTATAAAACCCACGAAATAGAATATCAAGTTGAAGATTCTGGCGCAAAGATAATATGTTGTTTAGATATTTTATATCCCAGAATAAAGCCTCTTATGGATCAAGGGAAAATAGAACACGTAATTGTCACAAGTATCCATGATTTTGCTGCACCTGACTTTGTTCCCCCCCAAAATTTAAGATCTCTTTGGGAACAACCTAAAGCAAAAATTGAAGGAACTATGGATTTTTTCTCAGAAATTGAAAAAGCTGATCCAGTATATGAAGTAGAAGAGGTTAATCCAAAAGAAGATGTTGCATTAATATTATATACTTCGGGTACCACAGGTAGACCCAAGGGGGTACTTTGTACACATTTTAACATGGTATACAACTCATTAACTCATACCCATGCATTTAGGGTATGGGGGGATCATGAGGTGAATTTGTCAATTATGCCCATGTTTCATACTGCTGGATATTATTTGCATTTTTTACCAGTTATGTATCAAGGGGGAACAATAGTTCCAATTCCTTTATTTGATGTTGAATACGTAATAAATGTGATAGAAAAATATAAGGTAAATGTGGTGTTTGCACCTCCAACATTTTACATTGCCCTCATGTCTAGGGCTGATCTCTTAAGTAAAGAGAAATTAAAAAGTCTTGCGTGTTCAGTTGGATGCGGAGCACCAGTTCCTCAAGAAGTTCAAAAAAAGTGGTTTGAGTATACGGGACTTAGTTTAACAAATGGATGGGGCATGACTGAGACAAATAGCGGTGGAATTATATCTATACCAGAGCGAAAAGAAAATTCAACTTCAATAGGAATTCCTATTTTTTCTGAAGCGAAGATAGTTGGTGAAAATGGTGAGGTATTAAAAAGGGGTGAAAGAGGGGAGATATATTATAGGGGGCTTCAAGTTGCAAAAGGTTATCATAATAAGGAAGAGGAAACCAAAAGTAATTTTCTTTCAGATGGTTGGTTTAAAACAGGTGATATGGGCTATATTGATGAAGATGACTTTGTATATTTTGTGGATAGATTGAAAGATTTAATTATTGCATCTGGTTATAATATTGCTCCAGTTGAAGTTGAAAATGTCTTATACAAGCATCCTGCAGTTCAAGAGGCAGCAGTTATAGGGGTACCTGATGAATACAGGGGGGAGACTGTGAAGGCATACATTGCATTGAAACCTGAATATAAGGGTAATGTCACAGAAGAGGAGATTATTAATTTTTGCAGGGAAAACTTAGCAAATTTTAAGGTGCCCAGGATAGTTGAATTTAGAGATGAGCTTCCAAAAAGTGCTGTTGGAAAGATACTTAGAAGAAAGTTAAAGGAATAACTTAAAACTTTTTAAAAAGGAGGGGGAGATTATGTCTTTTGAGCTTTATAAAAATTTGGTGCAAAGGGTGTGTGTTGGGGATATATTTAGGAGAAGGGCCAAATTATCTGGTAATAAAGAAGGAGTGGTTGAAGTTAGAGAAGACAAAGAGATCAGGCTTACATTTAGAGAGCTAAATAGTTGCTTAAATAATTTTGTATGGAAAATGAGGGAAATTGGAGTTAAAAAAGGCGATAGGGTTGGATTAATTGGACCAAATTCAACAGAATATTTAATATGTCTTTATGGATGTGGAAAAGGTGGGTTTGAAGCAGTACCCATAAATCCCTTATTAAATCCTAATGACCTTTTGTATGTTTTAACACATTCTGAGGTAAAAGTGATAATATTTGATGATAGGCTCTATCCTCACATAAAAGATCATATTCCCAAACTAGATTTTATAGAGAAATTTGTATCCCTACCAATTGTTGGACATGAAGTATTAGATAATGTGTTAATATTTGATCCCCTAATTGTTGAAAAGGAAGATGAAATAGAAGATGTTATAATAGAAGATAGGGATAATTTTGAGATACTATATACCAGTGGAACAACATCAAGGCCAAAGGGTGTTCAGATATCTCATCTGTCAGTATTTTTGATGTCTCTTAGTAATCTAATTGAACTGGACATTACTAAACCCCATGTTGCCACTACAATCATGCCCCTTTTCCACTGTGCACAACAGACATTAACTATATCACTATTTCATATTGGAGGAAAGAGTGTTATATTCCCTTCTTTTGATCCTGAAAAATTGCTTAAAGCAATAGATAAGGAAAAGATAGAATTTATATTTTGTCTGCCTATGATGTATAAAACCTTACTTGATCATCCCTTAAGTAAAGATGTAGATCTTTCAAGCTTAAAAAAATGTATCTATGCCATGACTCCAATGGATGGAAATACCTTAAAAATGGCAAAGGAACGTTTTGGATCCCATGTGGAATTTATTTTGGGTACTGGTCAAACTGAGTGTTTCCCTTCAACCAATTGTTTTAAGGATCAGTGGCAGCTAAAAAAAATGGGGAATTATTGGGGTGAATCTGCCCTGGTATTGGATACTGCAATAATGGACGAATCTGGAAACATCTTAGGTCCTGGAGAGATTGGTGAAATTGTTTGGCGGGGTCCTGGGACAATGAATGGGTATTTGAAAAATGAAGAAGAGACCAAAAAGACTTGGGAATATGGATGGCATCATTCAGGGGATTTAGGATACTTTGATGAAGATGGATTGCTTGTGTTTGTGGATAGAAAGAAGGATATGATAAAGACAGGAGGAGAGAATGTACCTTCTATTAAAGTAGAACGGGTGATCTTGTCACATCCTAAGGTTGTTGGTGCTGCTGTTGTGGGACTGCCACATCCCAGATGGATAGAGGCTATAACAGCATTTGTAGAACCTATGCCAGGGGAAGATATTGATCCGCAAGAGATAATAGATTTATGCAAAAAGGAATTATCTCCATTTGAGGTTCCCAAAGAGGTGATAATAAGTACGGATCTTCCTAAGACAGCAACAGGTAAACTTCAAAAAAATATACTGAGGGAGAAATATAAAGACATATATAAGGATTTATATAAAGAGGAATCTTAAATTTATCTTGAGGTAATCACAATTACTTAATTTGGGTTAGGAGAATCTAAATATGGAATATAGACTCAAATATAAGGCTCCTGATTATTTTACTAAATCCCACGAGCTTGTGAGAAAAACCGTTAGGGAATTTGTGAAAAAGGAGGTCTTGCCTTATGTGAACGAATGGGAAGAGGCAGGTAGTTTTCCAAAGGAGATATACAAAAAAGCAGGGGAGTTGGGGATATTAGGAATAGGATATCCTGAAGAATTAGGGGGAACTTCTGGAGATATATTTTATAAAGTTGCAGCAACTGAGGAGCTCATGAGATCTAGCTCAGGAGGTTTTTCTGCAGGACTTGGCTCTTTAGATATTGCTATCCCAATTATTATTAAACATGGTACAAAGGAGCAGATTGATAAATTTGTAAAACCAGTGATAAGGGGGGAGAGGATTGCAGCACTGGCTGTTACTGAACCATCTGGTGGATCAGATGTTGCCAATATAGAAACCACTGCAGAAAAAAAAGGGGATTATTACATTGTAAATGGGTCAAAGACCTTTATAACAAGCGGATGTAGAGCTGATCAGATAACCTGTGCTGTGAGAACAGGAGGTGAAGGGGCAAAGGGGATAAGCGTACTCATAATTGAAGCAACATCTCCTGGTTATAGGACATCTTCTCCTTTAAAAAAAATGGGTTGGTGGGCATCAGATACTGCTCAAATATTTTTTGATAATTGTAAGGTCCCAGCTGAAAATCTCATTGGAGAAGAAAATTTTGGGTTTTATTATCTCATGGAAAATTTCCAGAATGAAAGGCTACAGCTTGCAATAATGGCCAATATGACAGCACAACTCGCTTATGAAGAGGCCCTCTCTTATGCAAAGCAGAGGGAGGCCTTTGGGAAAAAGATTAAGGATTTTCAAGTGATAGAACATAAGTTAGTGGATATGGCAACCTTGATTGAGGTTAGCAAAGAATTCACATACAGGATTGCAGCAAAGATTGATATGGGTGAAAATTGCATAAAAGAGATATCTATGGCTAAAAATTTTGCATGCATGGTCAGTGATAAGGTGGTATATGACGCTGTTCAAATCTTTGGTGGCTATGGGTTTATGAGGGAATCTTTGGTTGAGAGGCTATATAGGGATAACAGGGTGTTATCCATTGGGGGTGGGACCACTGAGATAATGAAGGAGATTATATCAAAATTTATTTTTTAAAAGGAGGGGGATATGAGTGAAAATTTTTTAATCAGAAATGTAAAGGACATAGAAGAGATAGAAAAGGTCCCAGTAAAGGAGAGGATTAAAGAAAAAAGCACATATGAATTGATCTACAAGGGGTCTTTAATAAATCCAGATGCACCTGCAATAAGTTTTATATTAAATGGAGATACCTATAATACGCCACAGGTTATACCTTATAAAGAACTTATAAGAAAATTGAGGCAAACAGCCAATCTATTTTATGATCTTGGTATAAGGGATACAGATGTTGTGACCTATATTTTGCCCAATATACCTCAAACATATTTTATATTATATGGTGCTGAAGCAGTAGGAATTGCAAACCCCATAAATCCTTTATTAGAGCCACATGTAATAAGAGATATATGTAATGCTGCAAAGACAAAGGTATTGGTAGCATTAGGAGAATTCCCTGGGGCAGATATATGGCAAAAGGTAGAAAAAATCAAAGATGAGATACCTTCTCTAAAATACATTGTAAGGGTAATGGGACCATCAAATAAATCTCAAAATATCATAGGATATGAAGAGGTAATTGAAAATTACAATGGAGATGGTTTAGATTTTAAGAGAAATATAGATCCAGATGACATTGCATCCATATATCACACTGGAGGCACAACAGGAAGGCCAAAGCTTGCAAAGAGAACGCACTGGAATGAGATTGTTGTATCATATGACATTAGATGGGCAGCTGGCATAAATGCTGGAGAAACAGTGATGGTAGGTCTTCCCCTGTTTCATTGTAATGGAACCATTGTAACTGGTCTTTCACCATTCTCAATTGGAGCACACGTTGTTATGTTATCGCCTCGTGGATACAGGGAACCAAGTATAATTAAGAATTTTTATAAGATTGTAGAATTTTATAAACCAGTATTCTTTAGTTGTGTTCCTACAGTGCTTTCCATGTTACTTGAAGTTCCAACTGAGGAATGTGATATTTCATCTTTAAGATATGTAATATGTGGTGCTGCACCATTGAGTGTTGAGCTCTTTAGACGTTTTGAAGAAAAGACCAAGATGAAGATATTAGAGGGATATGGTCTAACTGAAGTTGGTGTTGCATCATGTGTGAATCCAAAGGATGGAGAGAGAAAGATAGGTTCAGTGGGTATAAGGCTTCCATATCAGGACGTGCGCGTATTTATCTTAGATGAAGATAATCAATTTATTAGAGAGGCAAAGACCAATGAGATTGGAGTTGTCTGCATTTCTGGAGAATGTGTATTCAAAGGATATGTAGAAGAAGAACATAATAGGGGTATTTGGCCAAAGGAAGGATGGTTTAATACTGGTGATCTTGGGAGAATAGATGAAGATGGTTATCTGTTTTTAACTGGAAGGAAAAAGGATTTGATAATCAGAGGTGGTCACAACATTGATCCATCAACCATAGAAGAGGCCCTTTTCAAGATTAAAGAAGTAAAAAATGTTGCTGCTGTTGGAAAACCAGATGCATATGCAGGTGAAGTTCCAGTAGCTTATGTGGAATTAGTAGAAGGAGCAAAGATAACAGAAGAGGAGTTACTTAAATTTGCAAAAAGTAATATAGGAGAGAGGGCGGCTATTCCAAAAGAGATAATAATTGTTGATCAGATACCCCTAACCCCTGTTGGAAAGGTGTTTAAACCTGCACTTAGATGGGATGCAATAAAGAGGACCTTTGAAGCTGAGCTTAAAAAAATTAAGGACATGGCAAAGGGGTTTTCTGTGCATGTTGGAGAAGATAAGCTTCATGGCACCAAAGTGAGGTTGGAAGTTGTTCCTGAAAAAGATGTGAGCAAAGATGAGTTAAGGAGTAAAATTAGTGAACTTTTCACTGCATATCCCTTTTACTATGAAATAAATTTTAACGGATAGATATATAAGGAGATTTATATGTATACACTAAATTATGATTCTCAAATTTGTTACTCGTGCAAAACTATAGATTGTCTTACAAGATGTTGGTATCAAGAGCTAAAAGATGTTGATAAGGCAAGAGAAGAGAAAAATAAGATATTAAGAGGGGAATATTCAAAGGTGTTAGATGATTGCAAGACATGTTATGGGTGTGAGGAGTATTGTCCAAATAATAACCATCCCTTTTATCAAATAGTGGAGCTTCAGGAGAAATTAGGGGTTAAAAATGTACCAGAGCCAATACATAAACAACAGCTCAAGATGATGGGGCCTAAGAATAGGATAAAAAAAGAATCTCTAAATCCTCCAATTATTGATATGTGTTTATTTCCTCAACTTATAGATTCTATTAAAGGAAAGTTATATGAGAATGCATCAATTATATGGGGAGGGGATATTTTTTGCAATATAATGTGGCTTCACTTTGCAGATATGTCGTCTATACTTGAGAGACTGCCTAAGATGATCCAAAATATTTATGAATATTATGTAAAAGAAAGTAATACTCATGAGATAATATGCTTCCATGATGAATGCTACGGTGCCTTTACACATCTTGCCCCAGCCTATGGAATTAATGTCCCTTTTAAGCCTGTTCATATTTTTGAGTATATATTGAGAAAATTAGATAAACTAAAAGATGCTATAAAGCCATTAAATGAGAAAATAGCCTATCAAAGGCCGTGCTCTAATAGGTTATGTCCTGAAATGGATGAATTGTTAGATGAGATTTTTCATAGAATTGGAGCAATAAGGGTAGATAGAAGATACGATAAAAAGACTCCCCTTTGTTGTGGTAGTGTTATAAGAATCCAACAAAAGGACAGGGAAGCAGATGAGATTCAAAGGGAGAATATAATGGACATGAAAAAAACAGGGGCACGGTTTGCTGTATTTAATTGTCCAATGTGTATGATGACCCTTGGAGAAGAGGTACTTGCCAATGGTCTATTTCCTTTGCATGTATCTGATTTAGTAAGACATTCACTTGGAGAGATATAAAATTCAGGAGTAAAAAGATGAATGTAGACTTAATAGAAAAATTAAAAGATATAATAGGATCAGAATTTGTATCAACACATAGAGAGGAAAGATTTTTTTATTCAAGGGATGGGGGTACAATGGAGCCCTGTGAACCTGATGTTGTAATATTACCTGGAGATGCAGAGCAGATAAGTAAAATTTTGTATCTGGCAAATGAAAATAAAATCCCTGTATATTGTATGGGCGCGGGACTTACATTATCTGGACTTCACCGTGCAATAAATGGCGGGATCCTTATTGATATGAAGAGGATGGACAGAGTTGTGGAAGTTAATGAAAAGAGTAGATATTTGGTAGTTGAGGCAGGTATCTCCCAGGGCAAGTTGCAGGCCTATCTTAAAAAAAATTATCCACATTTTAAACATTCCATGCCAGATGCACCACCAGCAGCCACCATTGGGGGAAACATTGCAATCCATGGATCAGGACACCTCTCTTTTTTAGGTGGATTTCACTCAGATATGGTAACTGGTCTTGAGATAGTTCTTCCCAAGGGGAAGATTATTAGAACTGGAAGCTGCTCAGTGTCAGATTACTGGTTTGCAAAAGCACCACTGCCAGATTTATCTGGTCTTTTTTTGGGATGGTTTGCAACCACAGGCATTATTACAAAGGTAGGATTAAAACTATATCCAGCCCATCCCCTACAAGATGTCAGGGTCCTGATATGTGAGGATCCTGATCTTATGGAAGAGATACTCTATAGGGTAACTGATATTCTCATTGCTGAAGATATTATTACCTGGATGACTCCAAAACCAGAGTGGGCAAGGGGATTTTTGCATTGCAATGTTATATATGGGGCAAAGACAAAAGAGGAGTTAATTTTTAAAAGAGACCTTTTATACAGCCAGGTAAAAGATCTAATTCACAAAAAGGTAACAGGTTTTTTGCCATTACTCCCTTTTATGAAAAAAAGATTTCTGGATGTTCCAGGTAAGGATCTAGTGAGATTTGCGGATGCAAAAAAAGGAGGGGGGTTTGAATATGTGGGAGCAATGATTCCCAGTAATATTTTTTCAAAGGCCTATAGATTGGGGTTGGATATTGCAAAAAAGTATAATGTTGCCTATTCCCTGGGATCTAGAATTATAGGAAATTCCCATTCAATGATGTTTTTTTATGCCTATGCCTTTAACCGAGCAGATCCTTTAGATGTGAAAAGTGCTCAGAAGGCCCTGCATGAAACTAATAAAAGAGTAATTGATATTGGAGGAATCCCATGGAAGGCAGAAATACCAGCGCAAAAGGAAATACTTAGAAGAATGGATAAAAACACAAAAGAGCTAATTTTTAATATAAAAAAATTATTGGATACAAATGGGATAATGAGCCCAGGAAATTTAGAGGAGTGATCTATGGACATTATAGATATTATTCACAGGTGTTTTAGGTGTGGGTATTGCAAATTTCCATCTGATTATACGGATTTTAATTGTCCTAGTTATTTTTCTTATAGATTTGAAACATTTTCACCTGGTGGGAGGATGTGGTTAATTAGAGAGTGGTTAAGTGGAGAACTCAAGACCAGTACAAGGTTCCAGGAAATTTTATATTCATGTGCAACCTGCTCAAATTGTGTCACTCACTGTGCATTTCCTGATTTTAGGGATATGCTTTTAGATGTATTTAGATATGCAAAAGAAAGATTAATAGATGAGAGCAAAGTTCCTGCTCCTGTTAGGGACTATTTAACTAATTTGTATAAATTTAAAAATGGATTTGGAATACCAAATAGAAAGAGATTTAAATGGGTTGATGATGAGGTGGAAGAATTTGATCCTAAAAAACATGAATATCTTTTATATGTGGGTGATGAAGGCTGTTTTGATCCTATGGCAAATGAGATGTCAAAATCCACTATAGAGGTTTTTAGGAAATTAAATATATCTTTTGGTATATTGAAAAATAACGAAATATCAGATGGTCTGGAAGCATATAATCTGGGAGAGATAGATTTATTTAAAGAAATAGCAGGAGAATTACTTAAAAATATCAATGGTTCAAACGTAAGCAAAGTAATACTAATATCTCCTCATACTTTTTATGCGTTTAGAGAATTATATCCCAAGTTTTTTCAGATAAACTTTAAAACATATCATTTTACCCAGATAGTCTTAGAAAATCTATCCTGTTTAACTAAAGGTATTAAACATAACAGCAAAGAGAGAAAGGTATCTTACCACGATCCATGCTATCTGGGCAGATATTTAAAGGATTTTACAACTGTTAGACAAATTATAGCCTCCTTTCCTGTTAAATTTTTAGAACTTCCCGGAAATAAAATGGATTCTCTTTGTTGTGGAGGGGGTGGTGGAAATTTTTACACCTCTTTTACGCAAAAAAATGAATATACAACAGCAAAAAAGAGAATTCTGGAAGCAGTAAATTTGGGTATTGAATCTCTTATTGTATCCTGTCCCATTTGTTTAGTTATGTTAGAGGATGCAAGAAAGTCTTTGGCTTTGAAGTATAAACTGGACGTAGTGGACATCTCCAGATTTATTTTAAAGTTTGCATAACATTTTGTGTTAACTATTTTTTTAAAGAATATGTTGACACAAATAAGGAACTTTGTTTAATATTTTAGAAAGTTTTTTGTTTACTTATCGCCTGGTAATTTAAGGGACTGTGTAACATCAAGCAAAAGGAGGTAAAGGTATGAAGAGAGGGTTTAGACTGATTGTTTTATCTTTTATATTGGTATTTGTGGCATCTCTTGGTTTTGCTGCAGATGAGGCAACTGATATTACAAAAGAGGTATTGGTAGGTCCAGGATCAGTTGCTATTTCCACACAAAAGGATATTTTGATGTCCTTTGGTGGACAAATCAGGATGATCCCAACGTCTGAGACCGATTGGGACTTTGGTATGGCAGATAGTCTAAAAGATATAGGACTTTCTGGATATCTTGGTGGTGCTTTAAAAAAGTCTTTTTTCAAGGCCCATTTCAATGAAAGTGGAAATATAGACAATAGTTATATAAGGTCTGAAGACCGCCTATATTTTAATGCCATGCCAAGGGATAGGAAATGGAGTTTTTATGCAGCACTTGAGTTTGATAGTCCTTTGGATACTCAATCTGTAGATAATAGGGGTGGTAAAGACAAAGAACACAGCAATTTTGGTTTAGAGAGACTCCATGGCACCATGGCTCTTCCATTTGGTTTGAGGCTTCATGCTGGATGGGATATTTGGCATTTGGATGTTATGGATGGTGGTGGATTGGTTTATGGAGATGATAATCCTGGTTTCTGGATCACAGGTGGTTATGGACCCATTACATATTCTGTGGGGTATTTTAAATTAGGTGAGAATAATTTCCAGAACAGTATAGGGGATTTAAAAGATGGTAACAATGATGATAGGGACCTGTATGCAGGTTATTTGATTTATAAGATAGATGATGCAAACAAAATAAAGGTATTTTATGCCTATGATCAAATAGAAAGTGTTAAGACTGGCAGTTTTTACGACTATTTTTCTGATGCAGTAAATGAAAAAATAGGAAAGAAGTTATTTCCTGGTGGTATGGGTAATGCCCCAGACGTACAATCTCATCACATTGGTGGGTATTACACGGGAAAATTTGCAGGACTGGAGCTATTTTTAGAAGGTGTTTACCAGTTTGGAACTGCTGATGATGTAAAAGGATTTAAATATGATAGCTATGATATTTCTGCATATGCATTTGCTGGTGACATTGCTTATAATTTAAAAGACCTCGTTGGATTTACGGTAAAACCACATATTGGATTTATCTATACCTCTGGTGACGATGACCCAAATGACGATGAATTAAATGGATATGAGGGTGTAGATAATGCCCAGAGATTTTCTCAATATTGGGGTGGTGAGAATACAATTATTGGTGATACCAACCTGGTATATGGTTCTATCCTCTATGGATATCTCCCTGAACTCTACGGTAATGGAACTCCAATCTTTACTGGAGGTCTCCAAAATGTTGCAGGACTTGGTGGAGGTAGAGGTGACAACCCAGGTATGACCATGCTATCCGTTGGATTAACCGTTGCCCCAAAAAGATTCATTATCTATAGAACAAATGTAAATTCCATCTGGTGGAATGAAGATATTTATGTGACCAGCTTTGCCGATGGTGCAACTACCACTAAGGTAGAGAGTGATTATGCTGGAACAGAATGGGATAATGAGCTAACACTTGCACTTTCAAAACACACATTTATCAAAGGTCAAGCAGCCTTTTTCTTCCCTGGTGACACTATAAAAGACGTAACCAGTGCTTTGACAGCCGTTGGAGGAAAAAAAGGACCTGAAAGCGACGATACTGCTATGAGGTTTGCAGCTGAGCTTATCTGGACATTTTAAATTTGATCAAAAAATACACAGTCCCTTAGAATTAAGGTCCCCCTTTTTGGGGGACTTTTTTTATGGAAAATTTATAAAAAAGGTGTTAAATTTATAAAAAATTTAAAATGGGGGACGGATATGAATAAATTTTATCTTTATTACAGAGCTATTTTAGCTGGAATTTTGTTTTTATTTATTTTTTCCTGTGCTGGTATATATGGGAAAAAGCCAGATATTGTTTCAGAAACCAAGGTCAATGGTACCATCTCAAATGCAGATGTTCGAAGGATTGTGGTAGATCAACCCTTTTTGATATCTGGTGACTATTTCAGGGAAAGGCCAACTCCAAAGGATACCATAGACCTGAGTAAATTTTTCAGTGAAAGTAAGTCAATAGAACAGCGGGTTGCAAAACTAGAAAAAAAACTTGAAGGAAAAAATGCTCCTATGTCAAAACCCATGGCAATGTCTGGTCAACCAATTAAGGCCCAGGTGCAAAGAGTAAGTGGTGAGCCTCTGGAAAAGATTGGGATAATTATGTTTCATAAGAATAACTATTTTAGAGATGAGTTATCCAGTGATTTGAATCTCTCATCCCCTTCATATGGATTTTTATTTTTTTCAGATGCCCAGCTAAGAGAGTTACTGTCTCCAACTGGATGTCTGGATAAAAAAGATCTAAAGTGTATAGTATCTAATTTGTCCCTATATCCAGGAATAAGGTTTTTAATATTAGTTGACAGGGCAAAAGTCTATTCAAAATTTCCAGCCCAGATGTTCCTTACCATTAGAGTGGTGGATACTGGTTTGAACTATAACTATAAAATAATAGATACAAATAAGGAGTTTAAGAGTGAAAAAGAATTTAAACTATACTTAAAAGAAATTTCAAATGGTATCTTGAAATTCGCCCAGAAAAAGAAATCAATTATGGAGTGGTATGCACGTATATTTTCAATAAAAAAAGATAAATATTATGTGAATTCAGGAAAACTCTCAGGGATAAAACCAGGAGAGATTTTAAAAGTAGTTGAATATGGAGAGCCAATATTTGCTCCAACAGGAGTCCCTGTTGCTTGGTCCCCTGGCGAAACCATTGGGAAACTAAAGGTAATTCGTCTGATTGGTGAAGATGTTAGCGAATGCTCAAGGATTGAAGGGGATAGGGATTTTAAGGTGGGTAATATTGTAATAAAATAACTGGTTCAAGCATAAAAAAGGAGAGCCTTGATGGCTCTCCTTTTTTACAGGTATAAATCTATTTCATTTTCCACTAACTTTTTTGCAATCTGTTTTGTATCAATTTTATACTCCCCGGATGAAACTTTATCCTTAAGATCATTTACCTTTTCCTGTCTAACAACATCTTGCTTTTTGGCAGTTTCAATCAAGTTATTTAAGAGTTTACCCTGATCAGACAACTCAACCTTATCAGATGTGGTTATTAAATCTGGGGCCTTTTCCTTGTTCTTTAAAGGAGTTTCTTTTTCCTGGGAGATTTTATTCTGATTGTATAGATTTATTTTATCAAAAACACCTTTTATTACCATTTTTACCCCCATTTTGTTGTCTTCTTAATTTAATTAACTAAGGGGACAACACAGAATTTAATTTGTTATATGTGATATCCCATATCCTTTTAAGTAGGTTTTCCTGTTCTTCATCAGAAAGAGGCCTTTTGTCCTCTCTTCGGACTGTTAAGGATTTTTCTTTAGGATTAAATTTAAATAGAAGTTTGTGTCCATATTCATTTTCCAGTTCCTGTTTTATTTCCTCAACAATTTCTGGTTGATTTTTTGCCAGAATCAAGTTGTTCACCACCTCTTTTGTGAGCCTGGAGATAAGTTCCTTCCTTTTACCATCCTTTGATAAACTGACCTTGTCTTCAGATAATTCACGAGTTAAGTCGTTTTTTAGCAATATAATACGCTTGGATCTATTTTGCTGCACATAATATCTTTGGATGGCATTTATTATTTTAGGAGTAGTCACATCTGTCTCCTGATCGTATTCTTAATTTTTTTATCGACAGGGCTGAAAAAAACTTTAGGGACTTTTTTAAAAATTTTCTATTTTTTTTAATACTTGTCAATTGGTTTTTTTAGACTCCTTTATGTTTAGAGTTTAAGTGTTTGTTGCAAACGTGAAGAAAATCGTTTATGAGGGTTTATGTCTTGTTTAAGACAACAGAAATCCACTCTGTTTAAAAAAATCTTTAAAAGATAAAATTGGGTTATCTAATTAATAAAGCGGGGGGAAAGTAAGGTGGGACAGACAATAAGATTTGGTGTTTCATTGGACTCAGAATTATTGGATAGGTTTGATAAGTTGTGTGAAGAGAGGTGTTACCAGACAAGGTCTGAAGCCATTAGGGATCTCATTAGAAAAGAACTGGTTCAAAAGGAGTGGGAAGATGAAAATAGGGAGGTAACTGGTACCCTTACCTTGGTCTATGACCACCACGTAAGTGACCTATCTCAAAAGATGACTGAAATTCAGCATAAATCCTTGGATATTATAATAACATCACTACATGTCCACATTGATCATCATAACTGTATGGAAGTGTTGATACTTAGAGGACCTGTTAAAAGGATCAAGGAAGTTTCCCAGAGACTTCAGTCTACCAAAGGTGTTAAATACGGAAGCCTTAACCTTTCAACCACAGGTAAGGACTTAGTGTAATGGAAGATATTCAGAGCAAAATGCCTTCAGTTCAAATTCCCATAGATAGGGTAGGTGTGAAGGATTTTAGGTATCCCCTGGTGGTTAGGAAAAAGAATAATGGTATTCAACATACAGTAGCCAATGTAAATATCTATGTGGATCTTCCCTCGGAGTTTAAGGGGACCCACATGAGCAGGTTTGTTGAAGCCCTCCAGGAGTGGTCTGGTGTCCTAGATTACCACAGTTTTAAAGAACTATTAAAGGATGTCCAAAATAGATTAAAGGCCAGAAAGTCTCATCTGTCCATTTCCTTTCCTTACTTTTTAGAACACCATGCACCCAAAAGTGGCATAAAAGCCTTAATGGATTATCAATGTGTCTTTTTAGGGGAGTTAGAAGATGACAAGCTCGTTATGTTTTTGGAAGTAACTGTCCCTGTTATGACTGTATGTCCGTGTTCCCTTGCAATTAGCGAGTACGGTGCACATAGCCAGAGGGCACTTGTAAAGATTAGATGTCAGTTTGAAGGTCTATTATGGGTAGAAGACGTAATTGAAATGGCAACTACTTCTGCATCTTCACCAGTGTATGCCCTTTTAAAAAGGGTAGATGAAAAATATGTAACTGAATCCGCTTTTTCCAATCCAGTGTTTGTGGAAGATGTGGTGAGAAGGGTGGCTGCTAGACTCAAAGACCATCCACTTGTTAAATGGTTTAGGGTTGAGGTGGAAAGCCATGAATCTATCCACAACCACAATGCCTACGCATGTATAGAATCTGGTACAAAATAGTATGAAACTTTACGAAAATAAAAAAGCGCTAAAATTAAGTTAGCGCTTTTTTTTTCTCGCTTTCCCAAGGGGATTTGAATCCCATTGTGGCACGTAAAAGACTTTGGTTATTTTCTCTAGAAGAGAATTTATCATTATATCAGGACAGTAAGGCGTTTCAATTAAAAAAAGGCCTCAAAAACTAGAGGCCTTAGCATAAATTTTTACGTCCCCAAGGGGATTTGAACCCCTGTCGCCGGCGTGAAAGGCCGGTGTCCTAGACCGAGCTAGACGATGGGGACACTATCAAAAATTTTTACTGGGGGAAAGGGATTCGAACCCCTGCTACTGGGGCCAGAACCCAGCGTCCTGCCACTAGACGATCCCCCAATCAACGAGAAACAGACCATATAGATTTTTTACATCCTTGTCAACACTTTTTTTAGTTTGCAGTTGCCAATATCCTGGTCTTTCTCCTGAGTTTTTTGATCTGCTTTCTAATTTTATCCCTTTCTTTTCTGTTTCTTCTAGGGATAGCGAGCTTTGCCTGTCTTAGTTTTTTTATCTCTCTTTTTAGCTCAAAAATTTGTTCCTTGTAGGGAGATACTGTGCCTTCTTCCTCAAGACCAAGCACTTCTTTAATTTTTGCGAGCAATTCCTCTTTTTGCATGCCAGATGCCCCAACGATCTGGGGAATTTTTTCCATGGCAAGCTGCCTGAGCTCTTTTGCAGTCATTTTTTCCAAAGGCTTTTTTAGTTCCAAGGACTCCAAGGTAATTTCATCGCTCATTATAGGACTCCTCCTTAAGGTTTTTTATTTGCTGAATGAGTTCTAAGTATTTTATATATGCTCTGTATACTGGGCTTTTTTTTGAAATACTTTTTTTTAAATTGCCCACTTCTGACGGGATTTTGATTTTTTTTCTCCTATTTAAGGATTTTTCTTCAACTAAAATCCTGTCAAGGGGAGTTTTGTCTTCTAACAACTTATATATTATTTTGTCAAATGGTTCATAGCCCAAAAATTCATTAATTTTTTTTAAAATATCAGGGGTAAAAAAGGTGAGCTCTTGCATAAGCAAACTGTCTTCAACCCCTATTATTAGTGTTTTTTTGTTTGTACCTAAGGGTTTTGCAAGTTTTGCAAGGTTTTCCCCCAGGACATGTTCCCAATTTTTCCAGAGGCGAATTAATGCAAATTTTTCTGTGCCTCCTTTTTGGTCTATTATTTCAGAGATAAGTGTTGATGCGTGTTTTATGCTTTTAGTTGTTTTTTTATATTGCATAGATTACATAGATCCAAATACGTGGGATATCCACAGATTTTGCACTCTCTATAGTTTTCAAAACCAGTCATTGGTCTGTTTTGTTCAATGTATCTAAACAAAAAATTCCTCTTTATACCTGGCATCTGGTTTTCTAAGAGGTTTAAGGCCTTTTTGAACTTTCTCGATGTAGCTCCCCTGGATAATGGGCAGTCAATATTTACTGGTTCAATTGATTTTAATTGAGCATAGATTAATATTTCTTTTATTTCCAATCGATATAAGGGCTTTATTTTTGCTGGAATTTTAGGATGGGGTGAAGGGAGATAGGGGTATGTTTTTTTTACATATTCTTCTCTTTTTCCAATTAGATTTCCCAAAAGACGTCCGGCCTCATCATCTAAATTATGACCTGTTGCAACCACAGAAAATCCCTCTTTTGTGGTCACAACATCTAAAAGTTGTCTTTTAAGCTTACCACAAACAGAGCATATCTTTCTCCTGATTTTTTTGTGGATTTGTACCATATCAAGGCCCACAAAATCTGTTAAATGATATATCTTCCATTCAAGGTCCCTTGGACCAGCAAAATTTTCAATGGCCTTAATTGATTTTTTGGAGAATTCATCTATTCCCAGGTCAATATGTATTCCCATGGTTTTATACCCAAGCTCATTTAAGACGTCCCAGAGCACAAGGGAATCTTTACCCCCAGAGACTGCTACCATAATGGGAGTGTCCTTTTGAATTTTTATCTTTTTCATGGCCCTGATAACTGCAGTCTTAAAAAAATGTTCAAAGCACTCTTTACAAAATTTTGCATTGTGGGAAGGAAGCCTTATTATAGCCTGTTTCTTGCATCTTGTGCATTTTGCATTTTTCGGTAGTGTGTCAAAGTTTTTCCCCATTTTATCCCCTTTATTAATCGTTAATTTTTGTTGGGTAGTAATGGCTGAAATATGGTAAATGGCAATTTTATGGTGTTCTTTAAAATCCCCATGGCCTCAGCGCCAACTGCCTTTGGAGACAATGGGATTATCATTGGGTCGTTAATTTTCCCCTTTGCCTGAAATGGAATTACAAGTAGGTTCCCTCCAGTGATATTTTTTAATATGGGAATCTTTTTTATAATCCTATCAACAGTCTTTAAAGGGGCGAATAATACAATTAAATCAACTTTCTTGGTATTGAGGTCAATTTTCCCATGGAACGCAAGCTCCATATTGGTTCCATTTATAAAGGATTTTTTAAAAATTATAGTTCCCTTTTTGATTTCACCAATGGCCTGCAGGTTATTATATTTAAAACCTGTTTTTTCAAGGTCAGGGACCTTTCCAAAAAATATCTCTGTTGAATTAATAATGGTTAAAATTTGAGATATTAAGGTTAGCTTAAATATCCTTCCATCCTTTGAATCAAAGATAAATTTTCCATTAAGGGTTTTAATAAAATTATTTTTACTGTCCAGATTAGAGTGCAGATCCAGTTTTAATTTTGATGTGCCAGTAATCAACTTGTTTTTATTGGAAATTAGACAGGTCAATGTATCCTGTATTGGAAAATATGATGAATTTATCCATATGTCTAACTTATTATATTTTTCTTTTTTCTGTACCCTGGCCATTATTGGTAAATTACATAAATACCCCCTGGATACCTTAAGAAACTTAAAACCATTGTCAATAAAAATTTGTCCTCCTAAGTCTGTGATTACTCGCTTTTTATAAAAGGTGTTTTTTATTTTAAAATAAATAGTACCCTTTAGTTTTAATTGTACTTTTTTTTCTTGTTTTTTGTGGAATTTATTAATTATTGGATCTAAATGTAATTTATCTGATTTTAATGCTATATCTATGTTGTTATGGTCTTTTACTAGATTTATTTTACCATATGCATTTATTTTGTCCTTAAATAAACTGATTAAGGATTTCTCAATTACTATCATATTGTTGAAAGAATTTGCACTTAATTGTATTACAGAAAGATTAGATGATGGATCTATAAAAAGGGAATTTATTTTAATATACCCATTTGAATTTATAATATAAAATGGATTTAAAGAAAATCTTAGACTAAAGTCTCCAGAGATTTTTCCCTTTAAATAGGAATTTTCATTAATTAATCTATCTACTATATTTTTTGTTAACTCGCCCTTAAATTTAAGGGAAAAGTCTCTTTTTTGTTTATTAAACAGGACATTACACCGTGAATTTTTATATATTAGTCCAATAGCTGTAAATAATTTTATTGGATTTTTCTCTACCTTTAAGTTGGTTAATATTCCGTTTAATATTACCTGACCATTAATAGTTACATTTTTTCCACTGGAATTGATTTTCATTTTATTTACATGGATATTGTTATTTGTCTTAACCAGTTTTAGTTGGGGAACCATTTTTTTTATTATATTCTGGATCTTTCTGGAAATGTCTCCAGAGAAGTCAATTTTTATGGACCTAGGATTTTTAAAATTACCTGATAATTCAAGGTCATTTAATTTTATTTTTGAATTTAGAGCATCTATATTGGAAGATACAAACTTTAGTCTTTCTGGGTAAACAGAAAAATTTCCACCAGATATAGAAATATTTATATCTTTGGGTAGGTCTTTACCTGGATTTAAATTCTTTACTTTTAGGTTGGATATTGATCCATTTAGTAAATAGTCTTTTAGTTTTTTTTCTGAGTAATTATAATGGATATTTAGTTTTTTTAAAAAAAGATCTCCAATTACATTAAACCTGTCACTATAATTGAACAGATATTTAAATTCATCCTTTAGCTCTTTAATATTTATTTTTGAATTTTGTAGAGATAGCTTAAAATCCTTGCTTCTTAGATCTGAATCCACTTCTATATCTTTTAGGTGAGATCTTTTTAATTTAATATTCCCTCCTTTTAAATAAATATTATCACCTGTTATAGTAAATAAATGAGTAGCAATATCAAATGGTGTTTTATCTATCTTGCCATTTGCCTTGATGTTTTTTGTTATTACCTTCCATAAATATTGGTCTAAATTTTTATTTAAAGTAAAAAGTCCACTACAATTACCTGCATTAATTTTGATTTTGCCAAGTTCATTGATAATCCTCTTGGATACATTAATTTTTTTTAATAAGGGGGTGAGGTCCTTTAAATCAAACTCAACATTGGTTTTGATTATAAAGGGTTTTAGTTGACTATTTAGACCAAGGTCCAGGTAGCCATTTAGTATTTTAGAATTTTTATAATACCCACCTACATTTCTGCACTCTAATATGTTGTCCTTTATTTTTATTTCTCCAGAAACCTTTTTTAGAGGAAGTTCAATGTGTGGTATTATAATATCTGTGTTTTTGCATGCTCCTGTAAGTTCCCAATTGGTGTTGTGATTTTTATGGATCATAGTAAAGGTGCTATTATATAATTCACCACCTTTTACTATGGATAATACATGGTCTGCAATGGAGTTTTTTATGGGAAACTTTTTGTAGAATTCTATTACCTGTGACAAATTTATTTTTTGGCTGGCTATTTGGGTGATAATTTTGTTTTTAGATATTTCAATATTTCCAGATAAATCAATATAAGGATAGGTGGTAGTTAACTTTTTTATATTAATAGTGCTAGACTTTTTGTTTGTATCTATTTTTAATGCTATTTGAGAGTCCAGTCCCTTGATTTTTCCTGATATGCCCATCTCTTTGGATGTTGTGTGGATATCAGCTATAATTTTTTGATTTTTTATATCAATCTGAATGTCAGAGCTAATTTGTCCAGATAGGTCCTTTAAAAAAACATACTTTTGGGGAAGTATTTTAAGTAGCTTCCCTAAGTCTAAATCCACCACATGGGCTTTTATTTTTTTTTCACTATTTGATATGGTTGATGACAAGGTTACTTCCTTTGAAATATTGGATTTTCCACTGCACTTTATATGGATGTTGTCTTTGTTTAATAGAATAGATGTATTGGTATTTTGAAAGATTACAGGTCTTTTATTTATGGTGGTCTTAATGTCAATATTGACTAGATCAATAAATTCTATTGGGATTTCAGGGATGGTAAAGGGTTTGTTGTTTTTTTCTGGGGATAGTTTCAAGTTATATAGAATCACTGTCCCATGAGAGACCCTAATACCAAGGAATTTGTCTGGAATTCCAAGAAAATTTATAATTATATCAGCGCTATTAATATTTAGATCAATAAGTTGTTCTTTTTTTATATTAAGGTTGGTAATTTTCACTCCAGGATAAGGAAACAACCTTAGTTTTATTTCTTTATATGTGACAAAATTTTTGGCATTTTTGTGAATTTTAGAGACTATCCTGGGTAGGAATACCTGTAAAGCGAGGTTCAAGGATAAAAAATATACAATAATTGAGATAAGACAGAAAAAAATAGTTTTAATAGGTTTTTTTAATTTTAATCCTGTCATAGTTTTTCCCATATCCAGGGTTTTATGGTCATTTGACAAAAATATGCTACAATTTGTTTTTTTTGTCTATACTCATGTGTGTGTATGTGTCTGTGGATGGCCTTCATCCTTCTACCTCCATCCTTCATTCTTTCACTATTCACTAATCACTTGATCCATAACCTAATAAATAATCGGAGCTAAAGAAATAGGCAAATCTTAGAAAAAGTCGGTTAAAAAATTTTTACTGTAAAAATTTTTTAACTTTTTGCAAAATTTTGCTTGATTTTGGTTTAAACTTGTTTATAAATACTTTTCAGGTCGGTGGCGTCAGGTTAGTTTAATAAAAAATAGCAGAAGGAGGAAGTTGGGTATGAAGAAGTTACTTTTAGCAGTGCTGGCAGGTGCATTTATCCTGTCTTATGCCCTTACAGCATCTGCAACTGAGATTAAGACTTATGGTTTTTATAGGGCCTTTGTATCTCACGTGACCAATTATACTTTTGATGATGACACAGATGGGAATGAATTTACAGCAGCTCAAAGGCTGAGACCTTACTTTGATTTTGTAGCCAACGAGAATTTGAAGGCAACATTGGCATTGGAATGGGATACCACATGGGGTAAGAAAAACGTATGGCAAGATTATAAAAATGCTGGTGGTTCCACAGGTATGGATGTTGCCAGGGTTACAGAACTAAAGAGGGCATATCTTACCTTTAAGTGGCCCAATACTGATATTTTGATCAAAGTTGGAGCCCAGGGCATGGCACTACCTGGGACCTTTGGCGCAAGCCCTGTTCTCTGTAGTGACATCACTGGGGCAGTTGTGAATGCTCCAATTAATGATATGTTTGGTGTAACCCTTGGATGGGCGAGGCCATGGTTTAATGAAGATGGTAATGCCGGTATTGGAGCAGGTAGTGGTGAAGCAATAGATGCACTGTTTATGGCATTGCCTGTAAAATTAGAAGGTATTAATATTACTCCTTATTTCTTGTATGCATTTATAGGGGATCATGCTCTTACTTCCAAGCCCACAGAAGCTTTTGTATACAGCGGTGCAGCGTTAACTCATTTGAACAACTTGAATTTGGATGATTCATATCTGTGGTATGCAGCTTTGACCTATAAAATTTCCATGTTTGATCCATTAGTGATTAAGGGAAGTTTTATATATGGTGAGTTAAACAGTGACATTAGTTACACTGATCCTGCAACTGGTAAAAAATATGGTGATGTAGCAGATAGGTCTGGTTGGTATGTTGACTTGGCCATTGACTACAAAATGGATATGATGACTCCAAGTGTTTATGGATACTACTTCTCTGGGGATGATGACGATCCAATGGATGGTAGTGAAACCCTACCCTTGCTTGCTACAGATGGTTGGTGGACAACTCCGGGTGGATGGGCTGTAGGTCAGACCACTGAATTTTTCTTTAATGATAATAACTACGCTATAGCCAATGGCTATCCTGATGGTTTATGGCTTATTGGATTTGCTTTGAAGGATATTTCCTTAATAGAAAACTTAAAATCTACATTTGCTATTGAATATGGACAGGGAACTATAGATAGTGATTTAGTGAAAAAACATGGAACTACTTACTTGCCTCAACATTCAGGTGTAGCATTCACTGACGAAGATTCTTTTGTCCAAATTGCTTTGGATTCTCAATACAAAATTTACGAAAACCTCTCAGCTGTTTTAGAACTGGGATATGCTCACCTAGATATGGATGACAGTACATGGGGTCAAAAGGATTATTTAGATGATGATGCTTATCTTGCAACCTTTGGTTTTGTCTACAACTTCTAAGTTAAATTAGTTATACCTGACGCCACTAAAGGGGCGGGCAAAATTGCCCGCCCCTTTTTTATTTTAGAAGCTCAGGACAAAGACTCTCTTCTATATTCTTCCAGCTTATGATTTTGTAGCTTTTTACTTTTAAGTTTTCATGTCCACCATATATCAAAAATGAATCTTTGATGGGAATCTCCTGATTTTTTAATATTTCAAAACCCTTCAAAAAATGCATTGCTATGGTTTTTGCAGATTTTATCTCTATTTGTGAAATAGATGTGATATTATCAATGATAATATCAATTTCATTTCCTCTATAATCCCTGTAGAAAAAGAGATTGGGCTCTAATACATGATTGTAGTATACCTTTAAAAGCTCAGATACCACAAAGCTTTCAAATATGCTCCCAAATAAGGGATGAAATTTTACCTGATCAATATTTTTTATGCCAACAAGATAACATAAGAGTCCTGTGTCAAGAAAATAGAGCTTTGGTGACTTAATAAGCCTTTTATTTAAATTTTTATAATATGGCCTTAATAAATAACATAACTTGCCTCCAATACACTTAACCAATTTTTAACTGTCTTTACATCTATTCCGCATTCATTTGATATTGAAGAATAATTTAATACCTGGCCTGAGCGGCCTGCACAAGTCCTTATAAATATTTCAAATAGTGAAATATCTTTAACATTTATTAGTTGTCTTACATCTCTTTCTATATATGTTGATACATAAAAGGAATAGTATTGTGTTGGATTTAGATTGTCTTTGAATATCCTTGGATAAAAACCTTTATATAGGACCTGTTCAATTTCTGGTATGTTAGAGCTATGATATACCTCATTTAAACTAAAGGCAGTAGGGTAACAATCGCAACTCTTCCAGCCAAAGATTGTGATATATTGCTAAGCATCTCAAATTGTTGAGAACCTGTTAAAACAAAAAGTCCATTTTTATTTTTTAAATCAACTATTCTCTGAAGATAAGAAAAGATTTCTGGAACCCTTTGGACCTCATCAAAGATTGCACCATCTGGATAGTTATCTAAAAATCCCTTTGGATCAGCATAAAATAGATGCCTATTATCTAAGTCCTCAAAGGACACGTATTTTTTGTCCTTAAAGAGATTAAGACATAAGGTGGTCTTTCCCGACTGCCTTGGCCCTGTAATGAAGATCACAGGATATTGTTTCACCAGTATATGTAATTGTTTTTCCGCAGTTCTTGGAATATACATGGAATTAATTTTATATGATAAAAAAATGGAATTCAAGTCCAAATTTTTACAAGAAAAAATTGTAGTGGTAACTAAAAGGTTAAATTAAAATTATTAGTTAGCTCAAGTTTTAATATCTGGGTTGAAATACAGATCAACTATGAGTTGAAGGAATTGGAAGATTTCAGGAGATGGCACCTATCACCTTCTATTTTTCTACAAAGCCAGGCCAATGGCCTGGCTATCTTTATTTTTTATTAGGGTATTGTTACAAGGGCACAGCCCAATCTATCCCTAACCAATAGTAAGATCTCATTGTTTGGTATAAAGGTAAAATCGAGGATATCTTTTGCCATTTTACGTGAGCGCCAGGTCTCAACTACTTCCTGACCATTCCATCTAACACCAACTAAGCTGTCTTCGGCATTTTCATTTAAAACAATCTGTTTTATCTTTGCCACACCAAAAGAAGTCCTTCTTTGTTTGTCTATCAAGAAGTTTTGATTTGCATATTCGTGTTTAAATACAAATCTCCTATAAGCAAAGTAGGTTTTTGATGTTTCTTTAGTAAAACCTCCTAAGTACTTGGGTTCCTTTAATTTAACTCTAAATGGAGTTACCTCAAAATCACCATAGGATCTGTCAGATATAGCTTCAACTTTCTCAGTGGGTGCATAATAGACTGTTATAAAATTAGTGGGTTCCAGGATAATTATGTGATCTTTATCTCCTGGAATAAGATTAAACTGATAGATACAATATACATCTTTGGCTGGATTATAGGGAGTTATATTGAATTTATGGGTAGAGTTATTCCATATAAGACGAAAGATGTCTCCATCATATGGATCAGTATCTCCCTTTTGCTGTGCTAACAAGACCTTTTTACCTGATCTATCTTCTATTACTCGCAAATAATAAGGAAAATTTTTTACCAGAGGAATAAGGGAGTTGTCTTTGTTGGTTAAAATCATGGAACATAGCTCAGTGTTATCGGCATCTAATTCCTGTACTTTTCTACCCAGGGTAACCATAAGCTCATCTTTTCCATCCTTGTCAATATCCATGGCATGGAGGTTTAATGGAATAAGGTCTTCTTTAAATATATATTGAAACTCGCGACTTACACCATCAGGTGTATATTTAACAACGTAAACACCTTTGTTGTTAAGTAGAGCAAGCTCTACTCCATTTTTGAGTATATTACATGAAACCAGTCTTACATAATGTCCCCTCACTCTTAAAAAGCGGCGTCTTTTGGGGGCTTGTGGACTAACGAAGTTTGCTGTACCTTTAAAAGAGGTAGATGGTAATTTATAACTGAGTTCCTTTTGCATTCCTTGCGAAGGTCCTATGTTTTGTTTTAATTCCCCTCTTTCAGCTAATTTTGTTGCAGTTCTCAGCAATATTGGAAACCCAGGAGGTTCATATGTTGCCAATTTTTTCTTATATGTAAATGTCTTTGTAAATAGGGTATTTCCACTGTAAATAGAACAAATTTTTATTGAGATTAGATGATTGTCATATTCAAGGCGAAGTAACACTCCATATCCTGGTTGTGGATTTACTAGATTATGCTTAAATAGTTCAACTACTTGATAGTTGGAAGAGATAAGTGATTTAAGTAATTCCTGGTAAATACTTATACTATTTTTATTTTGTATGTTTGTGTACAAATAAATAACTGGTGCACTGGGTATTGTAACTGGATCTCCTATTTTGGGTTCAGGTCCTAATTCATACATTATATGTGCCAGGACTTTATTTTGGAAAAATGATGATACTTTGATTACTGCAGATTGTGGTAATAAATATAATGGAATATTTTTTTGTCTGTGGAGTATTAATAGTTCTTCACCTCTGGTAGTTTTAATTTTGTTTTTAGGAAATACAACTCTTTTGCCGTATTTTTCTGATATGTTAGAGATAAGCCTGTATTGAGATGGATAGTGGTTATTTAAATAGTGAATTACATCTTTTATATTATTAGAATATCCAAAACTAACTAGAGGTATACAAAGGGTACACAACAAAGAGTAAATGAAAACTTTTTTTATCATGCCATATCCTTTTGGTTTTATGGTAGTTGTAAACATCAAAAAAAGGGGCTGGATTTCAGCCCCTTTTAAAACTAACCAGTAGTTATTTGAGTTAGAACTTCCAGATCATCTCAACAGTATCCATTATGGCAGCATTGTCATAATCGTCTCCAGCTAAGTCTTCGACGGCATCATCTGGATCAAAGTATGAGAATACGTTTCCAAGGGAAAAGTGTTTGTTGAAGTGATATGTAAGCTGCAAATCAAATTCCCAGCCAACACTATCATCTATCTTCTTACCATATACATCTTCCAAAGCACCTGTCTCATCAAACCAGAAATACTGGAACTGGGTCTTGTAGGAGAACTGATCCATTGCACCCTTACAACCAATACCCAGAGAATACATACCAGGATTATATGCAGAACCTGAACCACTTATACCACCATAACCTGTTTCTTTCCCTCCTAACATGGCAAAATCATTAGCATATAGGTGAGACCCTAGGATAGGAACATATTTGTAAATAAAAGCATTTTCCATGCCAAAGGTAGGAGCATATCTGGAAATGTTAGTAATTGGGTTATATGCATCGATATTGTCGTCATTTGCATCGTCATCACCAGACATATAATAACCACCCACATAAGGCTTGAATGCCTTTGACAAATCAAGCTCCAGGGATGCGAAACCAGCATATGCAGAGATGTCTAAGTCAGTATAGGTCTTCCCATTTGGTGTAGTAAGCTTTTCTTTATTACCAACTGCATATACAAACTCTGCCCTTGGTACAATTATACCTATTTTCCCATATACCTCTGCACCAAAATAATTAACTGTTGCTCCCATCATGTCATTGTCGCTGTATGCATAGAATGGGGAAAAGTTTAGCCCAGCAACAGGGACAGTCAATTTTAAGGTATATACATTCCAGTCCAATGCATCTCCGTCAGTTACACCTACATTTCCAATGTCATCATATACAAAAAGGTCTAATATCTCATAGGAAACGCCAGCGATTTTACCTTTAAGACCAATATATGGGTGATCATCACCATATAGTACACCACCTGTCTTTAAATCTAGGAACTTGGTCTGCCAACCAGTTTCCAATTTAGTGGGAACACCCATGGAAGAAAAATCGTAAGTGAATTCAAGTTTTTCCACTCCAAAGCTGTTACCAGACATTCCATTTGCCCTTTCTATATCTTCAAGTCCTCCTGATCTTTCACCCCTGTCAGTATTTCTCTTGTCATAGGTTAAATCAGATTCTAAGATGGCCAGAAAATTCCAGTTCTCTCCACCACCCTTAAAACCAAGCCTAAACTCACTTCTAACACTTATATCATCATCACCTGCAAACCCATTTTCATCTAAAGTGAAGTCATAAGGGGTATCGTCGTCATTAAAATCCACGTTTTTACTATACATTGGGTAGGTCTTTAAGCTGCCAAATATCTGAATATCAACATCCTTGCTCGCAGCACTCACCTTACCTGTTCCCATTTTTGCGAAACAGAGAACTGGTGAAATCATCAGTATTGTGAGACTGATTAAAAGTATCTTTTTTACCTTAGCCATAACCTCCTCCTATTACTTTTAGTTTTCATCCTTTTGCTCCCTGAAACCTTTAATACGAGCCCAATCTCTTAACTGGTATCCCACATATCCCTTCCTCCTTTTTTTTGTTATATATTTACATAACTAGTCAACTAAAATAATTTTAGTTTTCAAAATTAATAACTCTAAACTCTGTTTTTATCAAGATTTTTTTTGATTTTATGTAGATAATTTTTTGTAAAGAATTTATGCGTATTATGCAAAAAATAAAAATTTATTTTTAAAATACTTGACTTAAAATTAAACAAATTGCATAATAAGCTAAAAGCAATAATTATTCTTTGTGGAAAAAGGGATTATTTATGAAAAACAAGGTTTTTGTTTTGGGGTGTGGGAATCCTTTGTTTGGGGATGATGGTTTTGGACCTGCTTTTATTGATTATTTTAATTTACATTTTAAACACAGGGTTGGGCCAAATGTTGAAGTTATTGATATGGGTACTGCTGTTAGGGATTTTTTATTTGATATACTGCTTTTCAAAGCCAAGCCAAAAAAGATAATAATTGTTGATGCCCACACGGGTAATTTTAAGCCAGGGGAGATAACTCAGCTTGATCTAGATGAGATATCCCCAAAAAAGATTTCAGATTTTTCCCTCCATCAATTCCCCACTATAAATCTCTTGAAAGAACTTAAGCAAAACACCTCTGTGGAGGTCAAGGTCTTTGTTGTGCAGACAGAATTTGTGCCAGATAAGGTATTGCCTGGCCTGAGTAATAGTGTATCAAAGGCAATACCTAAAATGTGTGAAATCATAATAAAAGAGTGTGAGGAGTAGCTTATGGTTAGATTTAAGGTGGTAGATATTGCCAGGGTATTTGGTGTCCATAGAAATACCATTACCAACTGGATTAGAAAGGGAACACTTAATGCCAAACCAATTGTTGGAAGAAAATATGTTATATCAGAGGAGAGGTTAAGGGCCTTTGCAAGGGAAAATAATGTATCAGATGAGATAATAAATAGTTTTATTGAGAAAAATAGGGTCCAGGATAAGTTTATTGAAGACAAGATCTTGGGAGACAAGAAGGTTAAAAATGAAATAATAGATGTCTTTCAACCTGCAACCAAGGAGAGGAAAGAGAATATGCATGAGCATAAGACAGTTGGGTCTGTGTTGGTCCTGGGGGGTGGAATAGCCGGGATTCAGACAGTCCTTGACCTTGCTGATTCAGGCTATTTTGTTCACCTTGTTGAGCGCTCTGCTGGCATTGGCGGAGTTATGGCACAGCTAGATAAGACTTTTCCCACCAATGACTGTGCCATGTGAATTATCTCACCCAAACTGGTCGAGGTCGGCCGGCACTTAAATGTTGATCTTCACACCTTGTCTGAAGTCATTGATGTATCTGGTGAACCTGGAAATTTTCAGGTAAAGATCAAAAAACATCCACGCTATGTGGATATGGACAAGTGTATTGCTTGCGGGCTTTGTGCCCAAAAATGTCCTAAAAAGGTGGATGATGAGTTTAATTATGGACTCTCAAAGAGAAAGGCCATATATATAAAGTATGGCCAATCTGTTCCTCTAAAATACGCAATTGACCCAGAAAATTGTATTTATCTAACCCGTGGAAAGTGTAGGGCTTGCGAGAAGTTTTGTCCAACAGGGGCAATAAATTTTGAAGACAAGGAAGAGGTAATCACCCTAAATGTTGGGGCAATTATTTGCGCACCAGGCTTTAAACCATTTGATCCATCATCTCTGGATTCTTTTGCATATAGAGAGATCCCAGATGTGGTTACCTCTTTGGAATATGAGAGGCTGCTTTCTGCTGGTGGTCCTTATATGGGTCATTTAGTGAGACCATCAGATGAAAAAGAGCCTCAAAAAATCGCCTGGATTCAATGTGTTGGTTCCAGGGATACCAATAGGTGCTCAAATGAATATTGTTCATCTGTTTGCTGTATGTATGCAATAAAACAGGCTCTTGTAACTAAGGAGCACCTGCCTCTAGGATCTAAAATTAAACAATCTATCTTTTATATGGATATAAGGACACATGGAAAGGAGTTTGAAAAGTATTTTGAAGACGCAAAAGTTAAGGGTGTTGAATTTGTTAGGGCAAGGCCACACACCTTAGAGCCTGGTCCAGATAATAGGGGGGTTATCTTACGCTATGTTGACGAAAATGGAGAGGTTGTAAAAGAAGAATATGATCTTGTGGTATTAAGCATTGGCCTAGAATCCCCTGAATCTGCTAAAGATTTGTCCAATACCATGGAATTTGATCTAGATGAATATAATTTTGCCAAGACATCTTCTTTTAATTTAGTTCAGACCTCAAAAAAAGGCATATATGTGACAGGTGCATTTTCAGGTCCAAAGGACATTCCCCAGGCAGTTACAGAGGCATCCACTGCAGCTGCAGAGGCAGCAAAGCTTTTATCAAGTGCCAGGGGTACCCTTACCAAGGAAAAGGTGTATCCAGAAGAGAGAGATATATCAGGAGAAGGACCCAGGATAGGAGTGTTTGTCTGTTCCTGTGGTATAAACATATCAAGTGTTGTAGATGTTAAGGAACTTGTAGAGTTCTCAAAGACGCTTCCATATGTTCACTATGTTGAAAACACCATGTTTTCGTGTTCCACTGATACTCAAAATCTAATAATTGAGAAGATAAAAGAACACAATCTAAACAGGATAGTTGTTGCAGCATGCACACCCAGGACCCATGAGCCCCTGTTTCAAGAAACCCTAAAAGACGCAGGGTTAAATGATTTCCTCGTTGAGATGGCAAATATTAGAAACCAGAATTCATGGGTGCATCAATCTGATCCCAGGGCTGCAACCATGAAGGCAAAGGATCAGATTAAAATGGCTGTTGCCAAGGCTGCCCTTGATTATCCTTTGAAAAGACAGGGGATAAAGGTGGAACAAAAGGCCCTGGTTGTTGGCGGTGGTGTATCAGGGATTAGCGCTGCACTTACTCTGGCAAATCTTGGTTATGAGTGTTATTTGATTGAAAAACAAGATGAACTTGGTGGTAATGGGTGGAAATTGGATACTACTTATCAGGGCGAAAAGATTGGTCCCTGGCTTAGGGCCCAGGTGCACAGGGTAGAAAATCATCCCAAAATAGAGGTAATTAAAGGAGCAACAATAAAAAGTGTTCATGGCTCCATAGGGAATTTTTCAGCTCAAATAGATGTTCAGGGTGTAACCAGGGAGCTAAGGTTTGGTGCTGCTGTTGTATGTGTTGGAGGTGCTGAATTTAAGCCAAGTGAGTACCTGTATGGTCAGGATGATAGGGTGGTGACATCGTTGGAATTTGAGGAAAAACTCATGTCCAGAAAGATTGATCCCTCTAATTTAAATTCTATTGTTTTTATCCAGTGTGTGGGTTCAAGGGAAGGTAAAAGGCCCTATTGTAGTAGGGTATGTTGTACCCATACAATGCAAGATGCCATTAAATTAAAGGAAAAGAATCCTGATATGCAGATTTATGTACTTTATAGAGATATAAGGACCTATGGAGTTAGGGAAAAGCTCTATAAAAAGGCCAGGGATATGGGGGTTATATTTATTAGATACTCAGTTGACAAAAAACCTCAAGTTAGTTCCATGGGTTCTGAACTTGTAATAAATATAGAAGATCCCATTTTAAAGATGCCAGTAGAGATTTATGCAGACTATATATGTTTAGCAACAGGTATAGTTCCAACAGATAGTAACAGTGAAGTATGTGAATTATTTAAATTGAGCAAAAATGCAGAAGGGTTTATTGATGAAGCCCATCCAAAACTAAGGCCAGTGGATTCTTCCACAGATGGGGTATTCATTGCTGGACTTTGTAACTACCCAAAATCAATTGATGAGTCCATAGCACAGGCAAAGGCAGCTGCAGCCCGGGCATCAATTGTTCTCTCAAAAGAGTTCTTGGAACTAGATGCAATAAAATCATTTGTTACTGATAGATGTGATGGATGTGGATTATGTGTGGATGTATGTCCGTACAATGCGCTAAAACTTACGGAAATTACAGATATTGATGGTCAAATAAAGAAAAGGATTTCTCCAGATCCAGCACTGTGTAAGGGTTGTGGACTTTGTGAGGCCACCTGTCCAAAGGGTGGTATATTGGTTCACGGCTTTACCCTGGGACAGATTGAAACACAGGTAGAAACCCTTCTAAATTCTTAAGGAGTTTTGATATGAAAGATAATTTTGAGCCTATAATAGTGGGATTTTTATGTAACTGGTGTGCCTATGCTGGGGCAGATTTGGCAGGGGTATCAAGGCTTCAGTACCCTCCAAACATGAGGCCAATCAGGGTTATGTGCTCTGGTATGGTTCCTCCTGAAACAGTTGTCAAGGCACTAAAATTAGGTGCAGATGGTGTCATGGTTATGGGGTGACATTTAGGTGAATGTCATTACCAGGATGGTAATTATAAGGCAAAAAATAGGTCTAAGGCAATAAAAATTGCCTTAGAAGAGATGGGTATTAATCCAGATAGATTTACAATTGAGTGGGTATCATCTGCTGAGGCCCCCAGATTTGCTAAGTTGGTTACTGAGTTCGTTGAGAAGATAAAGGGAATTGGACCAAATCCCTTAAAAAATAAAGGGTAATTGTACCTTGGAGGCAATATATTATGGATAATAAAATAGTTCTTGGAAAAAAGAAAAAGAGCTTTTTTAAGGATAAGGTTATGGAGTTGCTCCCTGAGGGGGGTAATCTAAATAGCTGTCTTACCTGCGGTGCATGTTCCTCTGGATGTCCGGCATCAGGTCTGGAGGATATGGATCCAAGGAAGTTTTTGAGACTTGCAGCACTTGGAATGGACGAAATTGTAACTACCACACCTTGGGTGTGGATGTGTTCAATGTGCCAGAGGTGTATATATGTATGCCCGATGAAGATCGATATTCCTCAACTGGTGTATTATGCAAGACAGGCCTGGCCCAGGGAAAAAAGACCCACAGGAATTTTAAAGTCATGTGATATTGCATTAAAACACGATACATGTAGTGCAATGGGTGCATCTGAAGAAGATTTCCAGTTTGTTGTTGAAGATGTCTTAGATGAATACAGGGCGGCACAGCCTGAATTTGCTGAGATGAAGGCACCAATAAACAAAAAGGGCGCAGAATTTTACTTAAATCAAAACTCAAGGGAGCCAGTTACTGAACCAGATGAGATGGTGCCTTTATGGAAAATATTACACCTTGCAGGGGCCAACTGGACCTATGGGACTAAAGGTTGGGCAGCTGAAAACTATTGTATGTTTTTGGCAGATGATGAGTCCTGGGAAAAAATAGTTCGTACAAAGGCAAAGGCAGTGGAAGATTTGGGATGCAGGGTGTGGCTAAATACCGAGTGAGGACACGAGCTATTTGCAGTTCGGTCTGGACTGCAGAAATTCAATATCTCCCACAACTTTGAGATAAAATCCATTATCCAGTACTATGCAAAATGGATAAGGGAAGGAAAACTCAAAGTATCCTCTGATTGGAACAAAGATTTAAAGATCAAGTTTACTGTCCAGGACCCCTGCCAGTTGGTTAGAAAATCCTTTGGTGATCCTGTTGCTGAAGAGTTGAGATTTGTTATTAAATCATGTGTTGGTGAAGAGAATTTTGTAGATATGTACCCAAATAAATCAAATAATTATTGTTGCGGTGGCGGCGGTGGATATTTGCAATCTGGATACACAAATGCAAGGAGAAAATATGGGAGCTTAAAGGCAGAGCAGATTCTGGCAACAGGTGCAAGCTATTGTATAACTCCATGTCATAATTGTCATGCCCAGATCCACGATTTGAGTGAACAATATGGACATAAGTGGCATACAGTACATCTGTGGACAATCATTTGTCTATCCCTTGGTGTCCTTGGTCCAAATGAAAGGGAATATCTTGGTGAGGATTTAAAGGATGTATGGGTATTTCATCCTGAATCAGCAATGTAAGGGGATAAAATTTTTATGCAAGGCAACTGGTATTAGGAGGCGTTATGAAAACTTTTTTTAATCTTATGCAAGAAGTACAAAAGACCGGGAAGTGCCATCACTGTGGTGGTTGCGTGGCCTTTTGTGATGCCTTAAATTATGGTGCCCTTGAGATTGGGCAAGATGGTATTCCCAGGTATAAAGATATAGAAAAGTGCATTGAGTGCGGACTTTGCTATACAATTTGTCCGGAGATACACGAATTAGATGAAGAACTGAAACGTAAGTTAAAGTGGAGTGAGCCAATTGGTAGGGTAATTAGTTCCCGGTCTGTTAGATCTAAAGATGAAAATATAAGACAGATGGCCACAGATGGTGGTGCTGTAACAGCACTCCTTTTATATCTTTTTGATACAGGTCAAATAAATGGGGCAATAGTAACACAAAAACAGGGAAAGTTTGAAAGGGTTCCTCATTTGGCAACTACAAGGGAAGAGATAATTGAATCTGCTGGATTCTTTTTTGAAACCTCCCATGGAGTCCACAACTTTTCCAAGAGGTATTCTGAACACGCCACAGTTGAGGCCTTTCACGATTTACGAAAAAAGGGCCTAACCAGGGTAGCCTTAGTTGCCAGTCCCTGCCAGGTATTGGCCTTTAGAAAAATGGAGCTACTTGGAGTTACCCCTTCAGACTCAATAAGATTTTGTTTTGGGCTGTTTTGTTCTGGGAATTTTGAATTTAATGAAGAAAATAGAAAAATACTAGCTGATAAATTTAATTTTTCTTGGGATGATGTTGAAAAAGTCAATGTAAAAGAAGAGCTGTATCTCTATTTAAAAGACGGGTCAAAACTCTCCATCTCTCTTGATGAACTTGATTTTATGAAAAAATATGCATGCAAACTCTGTTTGGACTACACAGCCCAATTTTCAGACATATCCTTTGGAGGACTTGGTTCAAACGACGGATGGACAACTGTACTTGCAAGGACACCAAAGGGTAGGGCATCACTTGAGAGTGCAATAGGTGTTACATTAGAAGAATATAACTATTCCAATCATCCAAATTACATAACCGATATGCTCTATAAAATACACACACAGGCAGCCAAAAAGAAAAGGCAATCCAGACAGAGGCTGAGGAATTTAGGTAAATCAATTAGGGTTGGAATGTAAATTTAATAGGGGGCAAATGATGACCATTAAAGTAGTGAGTGAGTGGCTAAATGCATGCTCTGGGTGTGAAATAGCAATAGTAGATATGGGACTTAAGCTTCTGGAAGTTCTTGAGCATGTAGAATTTGTCCATATACCAGTTTTGATGGACCACAAATATCACGGTCAATTGGGTGATGGAAATCACCATGATATAGATATACCAGAAGCAGATCTCGGGATAATCTCTGGGTCTGTGAGAAATGAGGAACATGTGGAAATAGCAAAAAAGATAAGGGAAAAATGTAATATTGTAATTGGTCTTGGCACATGTGCTACCCACGGTGGAATACCCGCCCTTGCTAATTCCTATGGAGCTAAAGAAACACTTAAAAGATACTATTCCACTGAAACAACAGATATACCTGAAAAATATCCAGATGAAGGGTTGCCTCCTCTACTTGATAGGTGTTATGCCTTAGATGAGGTAATTTCAGTAGATCTCAACTTTCCAGGTTGCCCTCCCCATCCAGATTTAATTTTTAAGGCACTTATCTCTTTAGTGAATGGAGACAAGATAGAACTCCCAGAAAAGAGTGTTTGTGAGTTTTGTCCAACCAAAAGGCTGGGTAAGGGGAATGTATCCAGGTTATCTAGATTTACTGTGAAACCAGAGGAAATTGATTACAACAAACCCTTATCTGAGATGAGGTGTTTTATTGAGCAGGGATTTCTTTGTATGGGACCTGTGACCAGGGCTGGATGCGGTGGGGATAGTTTTGTTCCAAGGTGTATATCAGCAAGGGTCCCCTGCAGGGGTTGTAATGGCCCTGTAAAACATGATGGAAATCAGATGCTGGATATTTTAGCTGCCCTGGCCTCCAATGGGGTGGATATAGACTCTATCCCGGAATATTCTTCGCTGAATAGATTTTGTGGAGGTCATGGAAATCTTAGACCAAAATTAAATTTGTAGGAGGCCAAAATATATGGGAAAGGTAATAAATATAGCGCCTATAACCAGAATAGAAGGACATGCTTCCATTGTGATTAAGCTTGATGATAATGGGAATGTGGAAGACTCTAAAGTCCATATTATGTCTCTTCGTGGTTTTGAAAAATTTGTCGAAGGTAAACCAGCAGAAGAGTTACCCAGGATTGTAAACAGGATATGCGGAATCTGTCCATGGCACCATCACCTTGCATCAAATAAGGCGGTTGACAGGTGTTTTGGAGTGACTCCTCCACCTGCTGGACAAAAATTAAGGGAGCTTATGCAGATTATATCCCATGCTGAGGATAAGCTTTTACACTTCTTTTTTCTTGCTGCTGCTGATTTTGTGATTGGTCCAGATAGTGATTATTCTGTTAGAAATGTAATTGGGATAGCAAAGGCAAATCCTGAACTTGCCCAGAAGGTTGTCTCAATGAGATACAAGGCAAAAATGATATTGGAGAAGTTTGCTGGTAAGGCAATTCATCCAGTTGCAGGGGTGGTTGGTGGATTTGCAAAGCCCATGGGTGAAGAAGATAGACAGGAAATCTTAAAACAGATGCAGGAGATTTTGGATTTTGCCCTGTTTACCATTGATTTTGCCAAAAAAGATATATTTCCAAAATATCTCGATGTAATCCAGAATGTTGGGGTTATAAACACAGGCTTTATTGGAACTGTAGATCAAGACGGGGCACTTAACCTGTATGATGGAAATTTAAGGATAATGAAATCAGATGGATCATATACAGACTTTGATCCCCAGGAATATACAAATTACATTGGTGAGCACGTGGAGCCATATTCATATGGGAAAATGCCCTATGCCAGGTTCTGGAACGAGGGATTTTCCCTGGATCTTGATAATCCAAAAGGAATATACAGATCTAACTGTCTGGCCAGAATCAATGTGTGTGACAGGATAAAAACCCCCAGGGCACAGGCAGAACTGGAAGAATTCAGAGAAAAGTTTGGACGACCAGCCCAGGCAACATTGCTTTATCACTGGGCAAGGCTCATTGAAGAGGTATATGCGTGCGAGAGGGCAATTGAGTTGTTAAATGATATTGATATAACTGATACGAATATTAGAACAGATGCAACACCCAAGGCAGGTAGGGGAGTTGGATGTGTTGAGGCACCAAGGGGAACCCTTATCCACGACTACACAACAGATGAAAAAGGATTGATTGTTAGAGCCAATATGATAGTTGGAACAACCCATAATCTTGGGCCAATTAATTTAAGTGTGAAACAGGCTGCAAAGACATTGATAAAAGATGGAAAAGTGGACGAAGGGATTTTAAACAAGGTGGAGATGGCAGTTCGTGCCTATGATCCGTGAATATCCTGTGCCACACACCGCCTGGATGGCGGCATCCCTGTAAATGTTAAAGTAATTGATAATAAGGGAAGTATAGTTTTTGAGGGAAAAAATTAAAATAAATTAAGAAAGAATAAAAGTAAAGACTGCCCAACAGACTTCCAGGGTGTTGGGCAGTTTAATTTTTTGTAAAAATTTAGATACAATTCAGTTACTGATTAGCTGTACGAAGAGATTAAATAAACAACCATTAAAATCCCCAGGGTTCCAAGGAGAAGGGATATCATTATGTCAGGGACAATAGACGGTCTAAATACATCTTCAAGTATATCCCTTTGAACTTTGATAAATCTATAAGTGGCCAGCAGAGACACTGCAACTCCCAATAATACCAGGAACAAACCAGCATAAAGGATACAATGACATCTGAAAGATATATTTTCTCCTGCCAGTGGAGTTTCAAATTTTTCAATAACAAAGCCAAATGCCATTATACCAATTGATGTCCTTATCCATGCAAGAAATGTCCTCTCATTTGCAAGTAACAGACGTCGATTTTTGTTTACATTCTGTGAAGGAGTTTCTTTTAAAATCTTGCGAAAAAACATAGTTACTCCTGATTGTTAATAGTGTGTTCTTATTTTATATCTATTATAAGGGTTATGGTCAAGCCCTTTTAACAAAGGGACTGTTATGGAGGGTAATTATAAAAATTATATATATTAAAATTAAAAATATTTTACCAGTCCAACACCAACAGCAATAAAAACAACCCCAATTATTCTAATAAAAGATACAGGATGTTTGGGGTAGCCCAGGATACCAAAATGATCGTAAAAGATTGAGGCTATCATCTGGCCTGCAATAAATAGTGCAAACATGGTGGTTGCGCCCAGTTTTGGCACAGCAAATATGGTTACAGTTACTAAAAACGCCCCTAAAAGCCCGCCTAAATATGCCCACCATGGTACATTGCCAAAGGATATGGTATCTGATGGGTATAGCTTAAATGCAAAGATAAAAATAAACAGGCCAATTGATCCAACCACAAAGGATATAAGGGCAGCAAGGAGATTGCTCTTTAAATATTCGCTTAAGATATAATTTATACCTGCCTGGGTTGTGGCAAAGATTCCAGAGATGAGAACTAGAATCATTATAAACAGTTTCATAATCCCTCCGTATTTTGATCAGTATTTTGTCTAGTTAATGTAATTTTTGTTTTCGTAAACTTGCCTGATACATAAATGTTCTAAGTGTTATCTCCCTATTTGGTTGAATAGTTCCATCATAAGGTGCGTCAATATAAGGCACATGTTTTTTCTTTAAAATAGGCTTTAATATTGCAGATGTAATTGTAGAAGGCATGCATGTAAAAGGATATACATTGACAATTCCATGGAAGTTTTCTTCAATATAACTAAGTGCACCAGAAATGCTAAGACATGCCTCAGTTCCAACTTCAAAAGAATATATGGAGCTACTTTCCAGTTTTTCTTTTAAATGTGATATTTCGTGGTCCACATGAATATCCAGATATTTTGTAACTGCATCATATACCTGTTTTTGTCTTAATTTCTGATAGGATTCCTCTAGTTGTTTTCCAAGTAGTTGCTTTAAACTGAATACTACAGATTTTATCTCCTTTTCCCTAATTTGTTTTTTTATCTCCCTCTTTAATTTTCTTATCCCTTCATAGGTAACAAAATTTACCCATTCTCCCAAAGTGGCATTTGTTACTTCACCACCATAATCTTCTATTTTTCTTATGATATTTTGATTGGATTCTGGATGTGACCTTAGGTATATCTCTCCAACTATACCTATTTGCGGTTTCCTGGGAATTTTAGGGTCAATTAACTTTGATGCCCTTTTGGCAACCTGGGATATTGAGTCGAATAACTCAGAAAAAGCCAGTGTCTTCCCTTTTTGTTTTATCAATTTTATAAGTTTCCAGAGACTTCTCTGGATCAACCTATCTGTTGAACCTTTTTCTTTTTCATATGGCCTTACCCTAAAGCATATCCTGTCCAGTGCATCAGCTAAAATTGTAGCAACATATGCAAGTTTTCTAAATTGGGTTGCGTCTTCCTTGGGGAGAATTTGTTTTGTATCATAGGAGTTTTCTGTTGAGAGATATGATATATAAACACCTTTAAATTCATGAGTTGCATCCAAAATAATTCTATGTAATTTATTGTACATACCAAAACGGCATGGTCCGTCAGATTCAGGCATAAAATAAACATACTCTTTTGAATTAAATTTATTTCCCAGTTTATTTTTTTCTTTGTTTAAGTAGTGAAATACATCACCCAATGTAACCTGGCATGGAAAACATTCTTTTGAAGATGTGTATTGTTTTCCATATGAAAGCCCCATGTAAGTATCCATAACATCAGCATCAACTGAAAATGCAGAAAAACATGCTGCAAGGAGTGGGGCACCAAATGGATGCATTTTGGGAATAAGGAGTTTTTTCCCTCTAATATCAAATTGTTTTATTTCCTGTAAGATACTGGTTTCCATTTTAAACTCCATTAATTACGATATTTGATCCATATGGTAGGTATATTTTAACTCTAAATCAAGTCTGTTTCTCCTCACAAAGATTGGGGTTGGGGTTCTGAAGCCCTGTTTTGATAGATCTGGATTAATGGGAGAATATAAAAAATTTTGCTTATATCCATTAACTCGTGAGTCTCAAGTTTTGATGTGTATGTGGTCTGTGTCTGGGGATGGTCTTCATCCTTCTACCTTCTCACTATTCACTAATCACTAATTACTAATCACTTCTTATTGACTAATTATTTTTAGAAATTACTTTATATAATGGAACTTAGGAAACAATCTGATAAGCGGAAAGAAAAACCGCTTATTTTTTTGTGCTGAAAATTTACTTTAGGGGAGGGAAAACAAAAAATGGCTGTTAAATATAAAGACTACTACAAAATCCTAGGTGTTTCCAGAAATGCCACCCAGGATGAGATAAATAAGGCCTTTAAAAAATTGGCCAAAAAATATCATCCTGATTTTAATCCAAATAACAAGGAAGCTGAAGAAAAATTCAAGGAAATAAATGAAGCATATGAGGTGTTAAAGGACCCAGAAAAGCGCAAAAGATATGATATGTTGGGTGCAAACTGGGAACATGGTCAGAACTTTGAACCACCGCCAGGATTTGAGAATGTGAGGTTTCACTTTAGAACTGGAGGTGGATCAGAAGGTTTTGAAGGATTTAGTGATTTCTTTGATCTACTTTTTGGAAATCTCTTTGGTGAAGGACAGAGTAGGGGTTTTAGAAGTGGATCTAGAAAAAGTAGGTTTTCACATGACCCTTATTCTGGCTCTGGTTCTTTTTACAGTGGTGATTTTTTTAACCAGGGTGAGGCAAAGGGTGCAGATTCAGAGGCAGAGATTGAACTGACTTTAGAAGATGCCTATAGAGGTGGCAAAAAGACAATCACCCTATCTGATGGTGCGTCCTCTAAGGTATTGACAGTAAATATTCCTCCAGGTGTTGTGGAAGGATCAAAAATTCGTCTGGCTGGTCAGGGACAAATTGGACCTAGTGGAAGAAAAGGGGATTTGTATCTTAGGGTAAAATTGCTTCCCCATTACCTGTTTAAGGTGGAAGGAAACAACGTGATTTTAGACCTTCCCTTGACTCCATGGGAAGCAGCCCTTGGATGTTCTGTGTCCATTCCCACCCTGGATGGAAGGGTAGAGTTAAAAGTGCCTCCAGGTACCAGCAGTGGTCAAAAGCTGAGACTAAAGGGAAAGGGACTTGGTAGAGGCACAAAGAAAGGAGATTTTTTTGCCAGGGTACAGATAAAGGTGCCCAAAAATCTAACACCTAAAGAAAGAGAACTTTTTGAAGAACTCAAAAAAATATCAAGTTTTAATCCAAGAAATTTTTAAAAATAATTAAAAAAGGAGGACAAAATTATGGATCTCAATAAATTTACACAAAAATCAAGAGAAGCAATATCTGAAGCCCAGAATATTGCAATTAAATACAACAACCAACAGGTAGATGTAGAACATCTTGCCTATACTCTGGTCAGTCAGGAAGAGGGGCTGATCCCCAGTATTTTGGAAAGGGGTAATATTGATGTAAGTGCTTATAGGGATTCAATTGAGAGGGAAATTCAAAATCTCCCAAAGGTTATGGGACCAGGCGCACAGCCTGGACAGATATATGTTACCCACAGACTAAATGATGTGCTTGTTCGTGCCCAGGATTTGGCTAAAAAAATGCAGGATGAGTACGTGAGTGTTGAACATATATTTATGTGTATTTTAGACGAAAATCCATCAACCCCAATTGGCAGGGTTAATCAGGTATTTAAATTAGATAGAGATAAGTTTCTATCCCTATTAATTGAGGTAAGGGGCCATCAAAAGGTGACATCTGATAATCCTGAAGCAACCTATGAAGCACTGAAAAAATATGGAAGGGATTTAGTAGAAGAGGCAAGACGGGGAAAATTGGACCCAGTCATTGGAAGGGATAGTGAAATTAGACGGGTTATCAGAATCTTAAGCAGGCGTACCAAGAATAATCCAGTTTTAATTGGAGAAGCTGGTGTAGGTAAAACTGCAATAGTTGAGGGACTTGCCCAGAGGATTGTAAAACAGGATGTTCCTGAAGGTCTAAAGGATAAGACCATATATGCCCTTGACATGGGGGCTTTGATTGCTGGTGCAAAGTTCAGGGGAGAATTTGAAGAGAGACTCAAAGCAGTTTTAAAGGAGATCCAGGAGTCTGAAGGAAGGATTATCCTTTTTATTGATGAGCTCCATACCATAGTTGGGGCTGGCAGGGCAGAAGGTGCAATGGATGCTGGAAACCTCCTAAAACCAATGTTGGCCAGGGGAGAGCTCCACTGTATTGGGGCAACTACCCTGGATGAATACAGAAAATACATTGAAAAGGATCCAGCGCTTGAGAGGAGGTTCCAACCTGTTATAGTAGATGAACCTTCTGTTGAAGATACAATATCCATTTTAAGGGGATTAAAAGAGCGTTTTGAAGTACACCACGGGGTTAGAATAAGTGACAGTGCCCTGGTTACAGCAGCTACACTGTCCCATAGGTATATCTCAGATAGACACCTTCCAGATAAGGCCATTGACTTAATTGACGAAGCAGCGGCAAAGATCAGGACTGAGATTGATTCAATGCCAACTGAGTTGGACGAGATCAATAGAAAGATCATGCAACTTGAAATAGAGAGGGAGGCCCTTAAAAAGGAAAAGGATGAAGCGTCAAAAGAGAGGCTGGTTAAATTAGAAGGGGAACTCTCTGAGTTAACCAGGGTAAGGGATGAGATGTTGGCCCAGTGGGAAGAGGAGAAAAATGAGATAAAAGGGCTTCAACAACTCAAAGAGGAGCTTGAGCGCATAAGAATAGAGATAGAAGAGGCTGAGAGAAATTATGACTTAAATAGGGTAGCTGAGTTAAAATATGGAAAATATACTGAAATTGAAGCAAAGATAAGGGCAAAGGAAGAGGAACTAAAGAAAAAGGGAGCAAAAAGGCTTTTAAAAGAAGAAGTTGGTCCAGAGGATGTAGCTGAAATCATATCCAAATGGACTGGAATTCCTGTCACCAAACTAATGGAGGGTGAAAAGGAAAAGCTCTTAAGGTTACCAGAGGTGTTGCATAGGCGGGTGGTTGGACAGGACGAGGCTGTTGAAGCTGTGTCCAATGCTGTTTTACGTGCAAGGGCTGGTCTGAAGGATCCAAACAGGCCTATAGGGTCATTTCTGTTTCTAGGTCCAACTGGAGTGGGTAAGACTGAGTTGTGTAAAACCCTGGCAGAAGCCCTGTTTGATACAGAAGACAATATGGTCAGGCTTGATATGTCTGAATATATGGAAAAACATACTGTTTCCCGACTGATTGGAGCTCCTCCAGGATATGTTGGTTATGAAGAGGCTGGTCAGTTAACAGAGGCTGTGAGGAGAAAGCCATATTGTGTGGTACTTTTAGATGAAATAGAAAAGGCACATCCAGATGTATTTAATATCTTATTGCAAATATTAGATGATGGTAGACTGACTGACAGCCACGGAAGGACAATTGATTTTAAAAATACCATAATAATAATGACTTCAAATCTTGGTTCCAATTATCTGCTTGAGGGTATAACTGAAACTGGTGAACTAAAACCAGGGGTAAAAGAACAGGTATTTGCCCAGCTAAAATCCCATTTTAGACCAGAATTTTTAAACAGGATTGATGAGATTGTGCTCTTTAAACCACTTATGTTAGAAGAGATTAAAAAGGTGGTAGACCTCCTTGTGGAAAGGATTAAGAATAGACTCCAAGAAAGAAAGATTGGACTTGAATTGACAGACAGGGCAAGGGAATTTATTGCCAGGGAGGCATATGATCCTGTGTATGGGGCAAGGCCACTTAGAAGATATTTGCAGACAAGGGTAGAGACAGAGATTGCTAAAATGGTTATTGCTGGGCAGGTAATTGAAGGTCATAATGTGGTAATTGATGTGGAAAATGGTTCTCTTGTTTTTAAGGTGAATTAAATTAGAAATAAAAAAGCCCCCATATGGGGGCTTTTTTATTTATGGTCTGCGTACCAAAAAGTAAATAAAAAAAAGCGTACCTATAATGGAACTTATAACACCAATTGGTATTTCTGTGGACTCAAGCATTGTCCTAGAGATAATATCACAAATTACCATAAAACTTCCACCTAAGAAAAGTGATCCCCAGAATATATACTTGTTATTTGCACCAACAAGTAATCTAACAACATGAGGTACAATGAGTCCAACAAGACAGATGGGACCAGTTACACTGACTATTGCTCCTATTAACAGCGATGACGAGATAATAAAAATATAATAAGTAGTAACTACATTTATACCTCTACTGAATGCAATTTCATCTCCCATTGATATTAGGTTCAATTTTGATAGGTTTAGCACTATAAGCAATAGTCCCAAAATAAACATGGGCAATATGCTTTTAATCTTAGAAAAACCTAATATATCAATTGAGCCTATAAGCCAATGAAGTATCTCCTCTGTCTGGGTGAAGTTTGCAATATACTGACAGAGTATGATTAATCCTATAAAGAGTAGATTTAAGGCAAATCCAGCCATCATAATGGAATATGAGTTAATAACAATAGCAGATGTTTTTCCTCTGGAAATAAAATAGATGACATACATGGTGAATAAAGACAACAAAAAAGACGATACTGATGAGATAGATATCCATGTACATCCAATAGAATTAATTCCCAATAAAATAGTCAGTACAGAACCAAAAGATGCTCCACTGGATACACCTAAAATAAAAGGAGAAGCTAGGGGAGTTTTTAAAATTGATTGGAAGACCATTCCACAAATAGCTAGTCCTCCACCTGCCATGACACATAAAATCACCCTTGGGATCCTTATGGTAAATAATATGGTTGCCTCCACGCTTTCTATGTTGTCCAGAGCTGTACTTGGATCTATGTGTTGGCTCCCTATGAGGATTCCAGATATAATTGCAAATATAAAGAAAATAGAAAGTAAGAAAATTTTACCCTTAATTATTGTTTGAGTAATCTCATGTTTTTCAATGCTCATTTGCTATTACCATATATAAAAACTTATTATAATATCTCTTGAGTTTTATCTAAATTTCTGGAAAATACAATATGAAATGTAGTTCCCTTTTTCGGGATACTTGTAGCGTATATACGACCTCCATATAGCTTGACTAATCTATTTACCAAGAAAAGTCTAAATCCATCTATTTCTTTTGATTTTTTTGTGGAAAATGGCTTGAATATGTTAGACAAGTATTCTTCTTTTATACCTGGGCCATTATCTTCCAATTGAATATAAATCTTATTCTTTTTTGTAAAACTTCTTATGATGATTCTCTTTTTTTCTCTGACAATATTTTCAGATTTAAATACATTAATACTATTTAAAATTAAATTTTCCAAAATGGTACGCATATGTTGTCTATTTATTTTTAAAGTGCAATTGTCTTCTATATGGACATCTAATTTAATAGAATTCTTTAAAAAAGTCTCGAAATTAGATTCATATATCTCTCTCAATAACTCGTTTATATTGACAACATCAGAAAAATTTTTTTGAAGATTAGTATAAGAATTAATTGTTTTTGACAGTGAAATAACCCTATCTATTTTTTTTAAGCATATATTTAAATGTTTTTTTATTTTTAATAATAATGAGTTGTTATATATAATTTTTCTTATATCATTAGATATAAGCTGATCAATATCCTTGTTATTCAAGAAATTAATTATACGTTCCATACTATCATTAAAATGATTGGGTATATCCTTATATATGCTATCAAGGATCATTTTATGATCCTGTAAAAGCTTTTTGATTTCATGGATAAATCCACCTATGAGGAAGTTTTCTGTTAGTTGTTTGTCTTCTTCGATTAAAGATGTGAGTGGTTGTTCATTTGTTGATATAAGATCTGGTAAAAATATCCTGTTATTTCTAGTTTCTAAGACCACCACTGAAGTTTCAAATATGTCTTCAATGATATCCTCTGTTATTGCATTTATAGTTTTCTTAGAGTCTATTAGACTACCATTTTTTAAGAAAAAAATCTTATCGCAGAATCTAAACGCCATATTTATATCATGAAAAACAATAATTATTGTCTTTTGGTGTTCTTTATTAAGAGAGTACAAAGTGTTTAATATCTTTCTTTGATAATGTATATCTAGATTTGATATTGGCTCATCAAGCAGTATTATATCTGTATCCTGGGCAAGACAAGCAGCTATAGCAACCCTTTGTCTTTCTCCTGAAGATATATCTGTCAGTTTTCTATTTGATATGTGATGAACATCAACAAGCTCCATGGACCTTTCAACTACTTCTTTGTCCTGATTAGAGTAAATATTAAATGGACCTAAATGGGGATATCTACCAGACATTACTGCTTCATAAACAGTAAATTGGAAATAGGAAGGAATATATTGTGGGACATAGCCAACTAATTTTGCCCGTTCTCTATCCTTATAGTGTTTTATGAATTTGCCTTTTATTAAAACCTTGCCTGCTTTTGGATGAAGGATTCCAGCTAGTACTTTAAGAAGAGTAGTTTTCCCACTTCCATTTGGACCTAAAATGCCAATTAGCTCTCCCTCTTGGATTGTTAAGTTTATATCTTTTAGTACTTCTCTATTATTATAACTGAAATTAACGTTTTCTAACTTTATCATTTACATATATTTTTTTTGTAAATACATTTGATGAATTCTTTGGCAATAAGTGGAATTCGTGGGCCTGGTATTGTCATATAAGGTTTTGATAATACATAAATTCTTTTGTTTTTTACTGCATTGATCTTTCCAAGTCTTGACCATAATTTTAGTGACTGCGAAGATGTTATTCCAAGATTTTTGCTACTGGCCTCAATTATAATATCAGGATTTCTTGAGATAATCTCCTCCAAGGATATCCTTATATAAGGTTTAGTTACATCATTAATTATGTTCTTTGCACCACACAATCTCAATATATCCCCTAAAAAACTAACATCCGTTGCAACCCAAATATCTTTTAATCTATTTATTTCCCTATAGACCACTATAAGTACCTTTGATCTAGACTTTTTGTCTATTTTAGATGTAACGTTGTGTAATTTATATTTGATGTGTCTTATAAGCGTGTATGCCCTATCTTCAACACCAAAGGTCTTCCCTATACAAAGAATAGAATTGTAAATATCAGATAGGGAGTTGTATTTCACACCTATTGCCTTTATATGCATTTTTTTACAAAAATTTTTTAATTTCAAGTTGCCTCGTAAAAAAACAATATATGTGGGTCTAAGCATTGCAATTTTTTCAAGGTCTGGATTCAAATTGCCTCCAATGTGGGCCTTGTGTTTTGCCTTTTCAGGGTAATTACAAAAATTCGTTACCCCTACCACATAATCTCCCAGACCCAGGGAGAATAGTATTTCTGTTGTAGATGGGGCAGTTGAGATTATCCTCTCTACAGCAAGGGAGGTGGATGGTATGGTTAAAAGAAAAAATACCAGGATCAATAGGTTAATATTTTTCATATGTGCAGAAATAGTTGATGGCTTTTGATTGATACTATTTTAAATTTATTGGAATGTCAAAGGGTTGGTTGGGAAATTATTTAAAGGGATCATGCCAGTCTTTCTTTGATCCAAGTTTTGATAAACCTGGGTTAAGACTGGCATGGTTCTTTTATCTATTGGAAATCATCTCAACAAATGCCTCTATCCTTGTTTTTAGCTGTCCCACATCTTCCATGCTATAGTCTGTCTCAATATTTAGTGTGGGGATTTTTTTTCTGCTCAGCATGGAAGATAATTTCATATTTTCCTGTGCATATGGCTGGCAAAAGACCAGGTTATAAAAAATTACCCCATCCACATCATAGTTTTTTACCAGTTCTATGACATTTTTGGCCCTTTCTTCATTTGGGGTAAAGCAGGCACAATCAATTTTAAGGTATCTATCCACAATTGCATCTACCATTTCTTCTAAGGTGTCTTTGTTTTCAGCAACAAGATCTCTTGTATTCCTGGTACCAATACATGATTCCTCACATACCACCACTGCATTTGATCCCTCTATAACATAGGGTAGTTTCCAGTTGGGCACTGCCATGGGACATCCAGATACAAGTATTCTTGCAGTGTTAGAATTAACAACGCCTTTTTTTTCTTTAACCTTTTTTTCTATTTCATCACACAAATCAGATATTTTTTGCGTAAATCTAATGGGATCATCGTAAAAACTTATTTGATTTATAAGTAGCACATCCCGACCAGAAATTGGTGTGGGTATGGCCTTTCTTAATCCATTTAACCTTTGGAGTACCCGCCTTTTATTATTTACTATTTTAATCCCTCTTTTTAAATCCCCGGCTGTTATTTTTTTCCCTGTTAGTTCTTCCAATTTTTTTATGTAATTTATTATTTCAGCCTTAAGAAGTTCTCTGCCTTTTTCTGTCTTTTTCTGTGGAAGATCCATTACATGCATTGGTACATATCCCCTAAACACTTCATATGCCTTTTTCTTTCCATCGCAGGTGTTCTCCCCAATAATTAGGTCACAGGATTCAAAAAAAGGACAGAGCCTTGCAAGCTTAAATCCCACAAATGACTTAATCAAAGGACATGTATTTCTTGGCAGTATCTTCTCTGCATGTTCTTTCCCTGCATCAGCTCCAGCACAAAGACCAACCTGAATACAATCAGCCGCAATTGTTATTTCTTCAGGGACAAAAATACAAAATGTGCCAATTACTTTTTTACCCCTCTCCCTTGCTTCTTCCAACTCTCTTATCCTTAGCCCGTGTATCTCTGACACCACAAAATCCAGGTATTCTGCCCCTTTTAACCTATTTTGTTGGGACAGATAAATATCACCATAAAATTTCCCTAAAACTTCCAGTAGTGCATCGTGGGCATCTAAATCCAGATTTAATTTCTCCCACATGGCATGATGGTCGTTTTTCATACACAACCCTCCACATTGTTTTATTAAATTTCCTAAAGTAGTTATTTGTGATAGGTGATAACACTAAACGGGTGTTAAAAACAAATAGGGATTAGTAATAGAGTGAGGTAGTTTTGATTGATTTTTATGATAGATTTTTAATT
>NZ_BAAIEW010000016.1:0-70678 GCF_054654515.1 Desulfothermus okinawensis JCM 13304
TTTTTTCAAAAACCTTGTGGTTATTCCATCTCCTTTAATCACTTTTCCTCTAAATGTTCCATCATAGATCTTTCCACATCCACAGGAGGGGCTATATTGCTTTAATATTGCAAGTTTTATGTCAAGGAGTTTTGCGATTTTCAGTGTCTCTTTTGCCCCTTTTATGCAATTTTTTGTCACATCTATTCCATTTTTTGTAATGACCTTATTTCCCAAAATTTCCATTGGATCCCTGGGGGTTGGAAGACCCCCAAGTTGTTCTGGGCATACAGGGATTAGAATTTTTGTTTTGGTGAGTTCTAATATTCCTGGATGGGGTTTTGATTTGCCATCATATCTTGATGCAATACCAAGAAGACATGCGCTAATCAGTATTGGGGCATCATGGTCTATTTTCATTGAATTTAACCTTTGATTACACACATTGGCCTTAGCTTTACCACCCTCCTTGCAAGTTTAGCCTCATGGGTTGCATTAACCACCTCATCAACATCCTTGTAAGCATCAGGTGCCTCTTCTGCTGCCCCTCTTTTGCTAGCAGCCAGAACCAAAATTCCTTTAGATGCCAAAGCATTTATCACGTCTTTTCCTCTCCACCTCTTGGTTGCCTGTCTCCTGCTCATTGCCCTTCCTGCTCCATGGCACGCAGAGAAAAAAGCAGGGTCTTCCTGATCCTTATTTCCTGCCAGAATATATGAGCTTGTACCCATGGTTCCACCAATAATTACTGGCTGTCCAACTTCTTGGTATTTTAAGGGGATTTCAGGTGAATAAGGGGGATATGCCCTTGTTGCCCCTTTTCTGTGTACATATAATTTTTTCTTCTGGCCCTCTATCTCATGTATCTCTATTTTGCAGGTATTGTGGCTCACATCATATAAGAGCCTCAGATTCACTCCAGGGAATACCTCATCAAAACACTCCCTAACCAGATGGGTTATAACCTGCCTGTTGGCAAGGGCGCAATTTATACCACATACCATTGCTCCATAGAAGTCCTGGCCCTCCTTTGAATAGATCGGTGCACATACAAGCTCCCTTTCAGGTAGATATATTCCATATTTTTCTGCGGCCTTTTTTAAGATGTGGATATAATCTGTGCCTATTTGGTGTCCAAGTGCCCTGGAGCCACAGTGGATTGTGACAACCACCTGATTTTTTTTTAGACCATAATGGATAGCTGTTTTCTCGTCATAGATTTTTGACACATATTGTATTTCAAGGTAGTGGTTTCCAGATCCAAGGGTGCCGATTTGTCTTTTCTGCCTTTTTTTGGCAATGGCGGATACTTTCTCTGGCATTGCCCCTTTTATCATTCCCCCATCTTCTATAAATTCCAGGTCTTCTTTAAGTCCATAACCTTTGTAAATAGCCCAGTGTGCCCCTTTTATAAGTACCTCGTCTAGTTTCGACTCAGATAGTTTTATCAAACCTTCAGCACCAACCCCAGCAGGAATCCTTTTAAACAGTGTAGTTGCTATTAGGTTTAATTTTTCATCTACCTCTTCTTTTGTAAGAGTGGTAACCAGTGTTCTAACCCCACAGGAAATATCATATCCGATCCCTCCAACAGATATTATACCTCCTTTGTCAGGATCAAATGCTGCAACTCCTCCAATTGGAAACCCATATCCCCAATGGGCATCTGGCATGGCGTAGGATGCCTTTACAATTCCTGGCAGAGTGGCAACATTGGCAATTTGTTCAAATACCTTTGGCTCCAGCCCTTGTATTAAATCTTTAGAGCCAAATAACCTGGCTGGAACCCTCATTCTGCCCTGTTTTGGGATCTCAAAACAAAATTCATTTATTTGTTTTAAACTTTCCTTCATAAGATCTTCTTTTTAGTTTTAGTTTAATGTTCAGGGTCAATATTGGATGTAGTGAGGTTTTTATTCAAATGCTAACATCCATATATTTTATGTCTTAAATTAAGACATTGAACTTATCTCTAAAGGTTTGTATCCACAATGATGTAGTCTGCTTCATTGTTTCTCAAGGTGATTGTAAAATTGTTTATCCTGATGGCTACAGGGTCTTTTAGTGGAGCCCTTCCAATAACCATTATTTCTGCCCCTGGGACTATCCCCATGTCTCTGATCCTTCTACCCAATTCTCCATTGGCCCTTATCTCAATTATTTTTGCCCGCTGGTTTACCTTTAACTTCCGTATGGTCTTATAATTTGTCTCATCCATAATTTTTGCTCCCCATTATATAGTTTTTGACTTGCTACCTGTTATGATGTCTATTACTAGTTTGTCAGTTACAGCGGTTATTATTAATTCATAAAATTTTTTACATTATAACCAAATGGCAAAATTAATAAAAAAAATAGGTCTATCCCCCCTACTTGAGCTTCCAGAAACTCTACAAAAGAAAATTAATAGTATGGAGCAACTGGATATTGATTCAAAATATGTGCTGGCTACTTTATATTATTTGGACTCCATAGGTAAATTGTCAAGTATTAAACAGAGGCTCCCCAGATATACCTCTCTTTCCTGGGAAGAAATTTACAGGTCCCTTAAGCTTCTTGCCCATTTAAACATAATAGAGTATAGGGAGGGACGAGTTTTTTTGAGGGTAAAACCCATTAAATATAAAAGGTGAGATTTATGCCAAAGAGAAAAGATATAAAGAAAATTTTACTAATTGGTTCTGGTCCAATTATCATTGGTCAGGCATGTGAGTTTGACTATTCAGGGACACAGGCAATAAAGGCCTTAAAAGAAGAAGGATACCAGGTTGTTTTGATTAATTCAAATCCAGCCACTATCATGACGGACCCGGACATGGCACATAGGACTTATATTGAGCCAATTACCCCTGACTTTGTTGAAGAGATAATAAAAAGGGAGAGACCAGATGCACTGCTCCCAACTTTAGGGGGTCAGACAGGGCTAAATACCGCTGTAGCAGTGGCTGAGATGGGCGTACTGGACAAGTATGGAGTTGAGCTAATTGGTGCAAAGCTGGATGCAATAAAAAAGGCAGAAAGCAGGGAGCTCTTTAGAGAGGCCATGGAATCAATTGGTCTTAAGGTTCCCAAAAGTGGGATTGCAAGGAGTTTAGATGAGGTCAGGGAAATAGCAAATATGATTTCCTTTCCAATAATTGTAAGACCTGCCTTTACCCTTGGAGGAACTGGGGGTGGAGTTGCCTATAATATAGAAGAGCTTTTGCAGATAGCGTCAAGGGGACTTTCTGCCAGTATGACTTCAGAAGTGATGTTGGAGGAGTCCCTACTGGGTTGGAAGGAATTTGAATTAGAGGTTATGAGGGATAAAAATGACAACTGCGTTGTTATATGTAGCATTGAAAATCTTGACCCAATGGGGATCCACACAGGTGATTCCATAACTGTTGCCCCTGCCCAGACCTTAACAGATAAAGAATATCAAATAATGCGAAATGCAGCCTTTGATATAATGAAGGTAATAGGGGTTGAAACTGGTGGATCAAATGTACAGTTTGCAGTGCACCCTGATACTGGTGATCTCATGGTTATAGAGATGAATCCCAGGGTCTCAAGATCATCTGCCCTTGCATCCAAGGCCACAGGATTTCCAATAGCAAAAATAGCCGCAAAACTTGCCGTTGGATACACGCTAGATGAGCTTCCAAATGATATTACCAGAGAGACTGTTGCATCGTTTGAGCCTTCTATTGACTATGTTGTTGTGAAGATCCCCAGATTTACATTTGAGAAGTTCCCTGGCTCAAGGGATGAGCTCACAACCTCCATGAGGAGCGTGGGGGAGACAATGGCCATTGGCCGCACCTTCAAAGAGGCCCTGCAAAAGGGCTTCAGGTCAATAGAGACAGGTCACATTGGACTCTCAAAGTTAGATGCAGATATCCCTCCAAAAGAAGATATTTTAAATAAACTCAGGACCCCCAATTCAAATAGGCTCCAGTATTTGAGATATGCTATAATGGCTGGTATCCTAGATGAAGAAATATACAAAGAATCATTTATAGATCCATGGTTTATCAGACAGATAAGGGAGGTTATTGACTTTGAAGATAAACTAAAAGAGTGGTCCATGGGGTCCCCAACCTTTAAGGATGAAAAAGATATTTTTATGCTAAAAAGGGCAAAGGAGATGGGATTTTCAGATAAACAGCTTGGTCTTTGTCTGGATATGGATGAGGTTTCTGTGAGGAGCCTTAGAAAATCTTTGAATATAACTCCCACTTACAAGCTGGTTGATACCTGTGCTGCTGAATTTGAGGCATACACCCCATATTTTTATTCCACTTATGAAAAGGAAAATGAGGTCCGGATTTCAGACAAAAAAAAGGTGATGATTTTAGGTGGAGGTCCAAACAGGATTGGTCAGGGGATAGAATTTGACTATTGCTGTGTCCATGCATCCTTTGCCTTGAAGGAGCTTGGTATTGAGACAATAATGGTAAATTCCAATCCTGAGACCGTGAGTACAGATTATGATACATCAGACAAGCTCTATTTTGAGCCATTAACCTTTGAGGATGTATTAAATATTGTGGAGCAGGAAAAACCATATGGGGTGATCGTCCAATTTGGAGGACAAACGCCCCTTAATCTGGCTGTTCCTTTGATGAGGGCAGGGGTAAATATCCTGGGAACTTCTCCAGATAGCATTGATAGAGCAGAGGACAGGGAACGTTTTAAGGATCTCATTCAAAAATTAGGTCTAAAACAGCCAGTAAATGCCACTGCTCAAGAAGAAGAACAGGCAATAAATCTTGCCAAAGATATAGGATATCCCCTGGTAGTTAGGCCTTCATATGTACTTGGTGGCAGGGCCATGGAGATAGTTTACGATGAGTCTGAGCTCAGGGCATATTTTAGAGAGGCAGTTGTAATTAGCCCGGATCATCCTATATTACTAGATAAATTTTTAGAAGATGCAATTGAAGTGGATGTTGATGCCATATCAGATGGAGAAGATGTATATGTTGCTGGTATTATGGAACACATTGAAGAAGCTGGAATACATTCAGGTGATTCTGCGTGTGTTATCCCACCACATACTCTTTCTGATAAGATAAAGAAACAGATACATGATATGACAGTGGCCCTTGCAAAGGAGTTAAATGTAGTAGGGCTTATGAATATACAGTATGCCATAAAAGATGGTGAGATATTTGTCCTTGAGGTAAATCCCAGGGCATCCAGGACAGTTCCCTTTGTATCCAAGGCAACTGGCGTGCCCCTGGCAAAATTTGCAACCTATGTGATGATGGGACATACCCTAAAAGAGCTAGATCCCTGGTCAAAAAGAAAATGGGGATTTACTTCAATTAAAGAAGTGGTACTCCCATTTAATAGATTTCCAGGGGTGGATGTATTCTTAGGCCCAGAGATGAGATCAACTGGTGAGGTTATGGGAATAGATCTGAGTTTTGGCATGTCTTTTCTAAAGGCACAGGCTGGGGCAGGACAGATTTTGCCCAGAGAAGGAAAGGTATTTATTTCTGTAAATGACAGGGACAAACCAAAGATTGTGGAAGTTGCAAAGGGATTTGAAGAACTGGGGTTTGAACTCATTGCAACAAGAGGTACTGCAGAGTTTTTAAAAAAATATGGGATTATATCCCAGGTCGTAAATAAAGTGTATGAGGGTAGACCCAATATCCTGGATATGATCAAAAATAGGGAAGTGGATCTTATAATAAACACAAAATCTGGAAAGTTAACTGCTAAAGATTCTTCATCCCTTAGACGGGCCACCTTGCTTTATGATATCCCTTACACAACCACAGTAGCAGCAGCAAAGGCAATGGTTATGGCACTTAAGGAACTAAAAGGGGGTAGGGGGTATCAGGTTCGTTCTATCCAGGAATATTATAATGAGTAAAGGGTGATATGCCATTTAATAAGAAGATAATAATAAAGGTTTTTAAGACATGAAAAGAGAATCCTGTGGGCTTATTGGAATTTATAATCACAAGGAAGCAGCAAGACTCGCATATTTTGGCCTATATGCCCTGCAGCACAGGGGACAGGAAGGTGCTGGAATCGTCACCTGGGATGGAAAAAAATTAAGGGAAGAGCGGGGGATGGGGCTTGTTGCCGAGGTATTTAATGAAAAACACCTATCTCATGAATTAAAGGGGAATATTGCAATTGGACATGTGCGCTATTCCACTACTGGTGCCTCGCTGCTTAGAAATGTGCAGCCCTTTATTACTTATTTTAAAGGCATTCACATGGCCATTGGACACAATGGAAATCTGGTAAATACAGTGGAGCTCAGACGGGAGCTTGAAAATAAAGGTGCATTATTTCAAACTACCATGGACAGCGAGATATTTGTCCATTTAATTGCCCATGAAACATGCTCAAAAGAGATAGAAGAGGCTATTATCTCTGCATGCGACAAGGTAAAAGGCGCATATTCCCTTGTTATGCTTGTAAACAATAAGTTAATTGGACTAAGAGACCCACACGGTTTTAGACCCCTGGTCCTTGGTCGCATGGGAACCTCCTATGTCATTTCTTCAGAGACCTGTGCGTTAGATCTCATGGAGGCTGAATATTTAAGGGAAATTGAACCAGGGGAGATGGTGGTTATTGATAATGGGACCCTGAAAAGTTTTTTCCTAAAAAAAGATCTCCCTAAAAGGCGCTCTTGTATATTTGAACTCATATATTTTGCAAGGCCAGATTCCACAGTTTTTGGGAAAAATGTCTATGAATCCAGGAAAAAGATGGGAATGGCCCTGGCTTCTGAGGCACCGGTTGATGCGGATTTTTGTATGCCATTTCCTGACTCTGGAGTGTATGCAGCTGTTGGATATGCACACAGGTCCTCTATCCCCTATGAAAATGCAATGATAAGAAATCACTACGTTGGAAGGACATTTATTCAGCCTTCTCAGGATATGCGTGATTTTGGGGTAAGGATGAAACTAAATCCAGTGAGGGACATGATAAAGGATAAGAGGATAGTTATTGTGGAAGATTCGATTGTCAGGGGTACTACAATAAGGACAAGGATAAAAAAATTAAGGGAACTTGGGGCAAGGGAACTGCACATGCGTGTTAGTTGTCCCCCAATTAAATTTCCATGCTATTATGGAATTGACTTTTCTTCAAAAGGAGAACTCATTGCTGCAAATCACAGTGTAGAGGATATTGAGCGTTTTATTGGCCTGGATTCCTTACATTATTTATCCTTAGAGGGCCTTCTTAGAGCTGTTGATGGAGAGGATGATTTTTGCCTGGCCTGTTTTACCGGTGATTATCCAATTGATCCATGTAGTGAATATGGGAAATTATTTTTTGATAGGCTGTAAATTAGTGAATAGTGATTAGTGAAAGGTGGAAGGGTGTGTGTATGTGTATGTGTAAGTGTATGTGTATGTGAAAGTTACAGACCACAGACACAGATTATAGCAGTTGTTAGTTTTTAGTTGTTAGTGGTTAGTCTTTAGTGATTAGTAGAAGGTAGAAGGATGAAGAGTACTAAAACATTAAACGTTAAACTTTGAACCTTGAACTTCGAACATTGAACATTGAACCTTGAACATTATATCTGGAGGAGATTTGTAACATGAGAGGTAGGTCCCCAGATGAGTGGGTGGAATTTGCCAGGCAAGTCTTAGATATTGAAGTTGAAGGAATTTTAGAGGTCAAAAAAAATTTAGACAGGGAATTTTACAGTGTACTCAAATTACTTGCCACATGTAAGGGGCGAATTGTTGTAACAGGAATAGGTAAATCAGGTCTGGTTGGGCGAAAGATCGCAGCAACCTTGAGCAGCACTGGTACCCCGGCATTTTTTCTCCACCCTGTGGAAGGAGCGCATGGGGACCTTGGTATGATCCAAAAAGAGGATGTTGTTTTGGCCATATCAAATAGTGGGGAGACAGATGAGTTAAATGTTATAATACCTGTTTTAAAAAGCCTTGGCCTAAAAATCGTTGCTATGACCTCAAAAAGGGATTCTACACTGGCAAAAATGAGCGATTTTGTGCTATCTATATACGTTCCCAGGGAAGCGTGTGCCTTAAATTTGGCCCCAACTGCATCAACCACTGCAACACTTGCCTTGGGAGATGCAATTGCTGTTTCCCTGACCAGGTGGAAAGAATTTAAAAAAGAAGATTTTAAGAGGTTTCACCCTGGAGGGGATTTGGGCAGAAGACTTTCAATGGATATAGATAAGATAATGCAAAGGGACAATCTCCCCATTGTTCATATAAATGCAAAACTAAAAGATGCCATAGGAGAAATAGATAGTGGTGGTCTTGGCTGTGTGATAGTTGTTGATGATAAAAACAGATTAAAAGGGATTTTAACAGATGGGGATGTAAGGCGGATGGTGGTAAGAGATAGGCTGGATTTAGATGGTAGTGTCTACCACTTTATGACTAAAAATCCCAGGTTTGGAAGGGAAGGGGAAACTGGTGCCAGGATGCTGGATATTATGGAACAGGCAGAAATTACTGTACTTCCAGTGGTAGATGAAAAAATGGTTGTAAAAGGTGTTGTTCATCTTCATGATTTACTTGGAAAAGGCAGATTAAAATTTAATGGAGTTAATTGGTTGAGATCATAAATTTACGGTTTTACCTTTATAACTGCATTTTTTAACCTTTATACCAGGGGATCAGGAGATGGGAGATCCAGAGAGATGAAGAAAATACCTTATGGTTTAAGTGAGTTTAAAGAGATAAAATTGGATAATTTTTATTATGTTGATAAGACAAAATATATTCCAATAATTGAACTCCTTCCACGATATATATTTTTTATTCGTCCCAGACGTTTTGGTAAGTCGCTATTTCTTTCAATGCTTCATTATTATTATGATGAGAAATATAAAGAAGAATTTAGAGAGATATTCAAAGACACATGGATAGTTGAGAATAAGACGAAAGAAGCAAACAGTTACAAAATACTAAGATTTAATTTTAGTTCTATTGATAGTAGCAGGTATAAAGATAGTTTCTATTATTATGTGCGTTCCAGGATAGAAGAGTTTGTTGAAAGATATGAATTAGATGTAAAATTGACTGTAGATAATCCAATAGACTTGCTGGATCAATTATTTTTAAAGTTAAAGAAATATCAAATGAGAATTTATTGTTTAATAGATGAATATGACAACTTTGCTAATGAGCTTTTAAGTAAAGATAAAGAAGGATATACAAAATTGGTATCTGAACAGGAATCATTATTTAAGCAATTTTTTAAGGTGTTAAAAGCAGCAACTGATATGGAAGGCAGTCCACTGAAAAAGATGTTTATAACCGGTGTTACTCCAATGACCATGTTTGATGTAACCAGTGGATTTAACATTGGAATGTTTGAGAGCAATAATCCTCGTCTAAATGGCATGCTGGGTATAACAAAGGAAGAACTGCAGGAATTATGTAAATATTATAGTTTGAATATTGACTTTGATTCCATAAATACGTGGTATAATAATTACAGATTTTCACCAAAATCATACGAAAGAGTTTATAATCCAGATATGGTGATGTATTATGTAAGTAAATTATTACAAACAGGTGAGCCACCTGAAGAGATGACAGATATTAATATAAGGATAGATTATGGGAAATTAAGGTGGCTGGTATATACAGATAAAAAATTAAATGGTAATTTTAATTTACTGGAAAATATAGTTACAGGAAATTTGGTCAAAGTATCAAAAATAAAAGATGCATTTTCTGCTTTTGAATTATCTGATGAGGAAAATTTTACATCTCTTTTATATTATCTTGGTCTGATTACTATAAAAGATTTCAGTTTAAAGCTGGGGGTGGGGCTGGTTAATGAAACTGTTCGTTATTTAATAAGTGAATATATGGCTAAATTGTTGAAAGTGAATGATCTCTTTAAAATAAATATGATGACATTTGAGGATAAACTAGAAAAATTTGCCTTGGAAGGTAAATTAGATGTATTTAAATATCTGGGTGAAGTATTAAATAAATCAACAGGAATAAGGGATTATATACATAATGAAACAGCAATAAAGATGTTATATTTAGTTTATATTAATTTAAGCGGATATTTAGGAGTCAGGAGTGAACAAGAATTAAATAAAGGATATGCAGATATTTTAATATATCCCAGAAATGAATATGTGAAGTATTTTGGATTAATAGAGATCAAGTATATAAAAAGAGGGGAAATAAATGAAGAAAAGATAGAGAGAAAATTAGAGGAGGCAAGAAAACAACTTGATGCATATAAAGAAGATGAATTGGTGCAATACTGGTTACAAAAAAATAAAGAGCTAAAGAAGATCATTTTACTGTTTCATGGCTGGGAGCTTGTTCATTGTGTAGAAGCATAAAAAGTTTAACTGCTTATTTTTTTAGATTAGTGAATAGTGATTAGTGATTGGTGAAAGGTAGAAGGATGAAGGTAGAAGGGTGAAGACTACCCTCAGACACAGATCACATACACGACACACCAATAACTAACTCTTTAATATTAAACGTAAGAAGAACATGAGATACATTAAAATCTTGTTTATATTTTTTCTGGTTATTGGAATATTAGGGGCAGGATTTTTAATAGGTGGTTATTTCTGGATTTCCAGGGGGCTTCCTGAAATAAAGAAGATTACAGACTACAGCCCATGCCTCACCACTACAGTTTATTCGAGAAATAATTCAGTGATTGGATATTTTTATAGACAGAATCGTTTTTTGTTTTCCCTAAAAGATGTACCAGACTATGTAAAAGATGCGTTTTTGGCAGCCGAGGACAGTGAATTTTATCACCACAAGGGAATTGATTTTATGGGAATACTCAGGGCGGCTATTAAAAATATTGAAGCTGGTACAATTGTGCAAGGGGGATCTACAATTACCCAGCAGGTGGTAAAATCAATACTCCTTAGTCCTGAGAGGAGTTATAAAAGAAAGATAAGGGAGGCAATCCTTGCGTATAGACTGGAAAAATATTTGACCAAAGATGAAATTTTAACCATCTACCTCACCCAGATATATCTTGGCGCAGGTGCATATGGGGTTGAGGCCGCTGCCAGGACATATTTTGGAAAGCATGCAAAAGACTTAACTTTAGCTGAAGCCGCTATTCTAGCTGGTCTTCCAAAGGCACCTTCTCTGTATAATCCTTACAGACATCCAGACAGGGCAAAGATAAGACAAAAATATGTGCTCACCCGGATGTTGAAATTGGGGTGGATTACAAAGAAGCAGTATGAAGAGGCAATCTCATCTCCCCTGGAGCTTAAAAAGATGGAAGATCCATCCTGGAAAATTGGTCCATATTTTTTGGAAGAGGTGAGGAGGTTTTTAATCCAGAGATATGGAGAGGATAGGACTTATTGTGGAGGACTTCAGGTTTATACTACAATGGATATCAAACATCAGAAGGCTGCTGAAAAGGCTCTAAGGGCAGGACTTATTGCCTCAACAAAAAGGCGTGGTTTTAGAGGACCAATTGAGCATCTCATTAAAAAGCAAGAGATTGATAAATTTTTGTCTCACAATTCAAACGAACTACTTCAGGAACTTAAATTAGGTAAGTGGATAAAGGTCCTTGTAGAAAATGTGAAAAAAACAGGTGCTCAGGTAATATTTGGGAACAATACAGGTTTCATACCCGTTAAATCCATGTCCTGGTGCAGGGAAATAAATCCTGAGAAGGCTCCGGAAGAGGTCCCAAAGATAAGGGATGCAACGAGGGTATTAAGAGTGGGGGATGTTGTATATGCGTCTTTGGATAAGATAGATAAAAACGGTAATATAACTTTAAATTTAGAGCAAGAACCTTTAGTTGAGGGAGCAGTTGTCTCTTTAGATCCAAAATCAGGAGAGGTACTTGCACTTGTTGGAGGTTATGATTTTTCCAGGAGCCAATTTGATAGGGCGACTCAAGCAAAGAGGCAGACAGGCTCTGCTTTTAAGCCAATTGTGTATTCAGCAGCTTTAGATCATGGATTTACAGCAGCCTCAGTAATATTGGATGCACCAATTGTGTATAGGGACCTCAGCACAAATTCCACCTGGCGTCCTGAAAACTATGAGAGGACAATATATGGACCAACACTTTTTAGAACAGCCCTGGTCTATTCCAGAAATTTGGTGACCATTAGAATAGCCATGAAAATAGGTATTGACACAATAATCAAAAGGGCAAGGACAATGGGACTTGAGGCAGATTTTCCAAGAAATCTCTCTGTTTCCCTTGGAAGTGCCTCGGTTTCTCTTATAAATCTCTGTAAGGCATATACTGGTTTTGCAAGACTTGGGACCATAATTGACCCTGTAATTATAAGGAAAATAGAAGATTCTTTTGGAAGGGAAATTGAGATCATAACTTCTATTGTAAAGAAAGCCATATCTCCTCAAAATGCGTATATAATGGATTACTTAATGCAACAGGTGGTAAAATATGGAACAGGCTGGAGGGCAAAGGTCTTAAAAAGACCTGTAGCTGGAAAAACAGGAACAACCGATGAACAAAAGGATGCATGGTTTATGGGGTTTACACCATATCTATTGACAGGTGTGTATGTTGGTTTTGATGTGCCTGCGCCAATGGGAAAATATGAGACAGGCTCACGGGCTGCCTGTCCCATTTTTGTAAAATACAGACAGCAGGTTGAAGAAGATTATCCAGTGGAGGATTTTAAAAGACCTCCAGGGATTATTATGGTCAGGGTGGATGCAAAAAATGGAAAACTGGCTGGTCCCAACACAAAAGAGAGCTATATACTTCCATTTATTGCAGGAACTGAACCCAGGGAAATATCCAGGGGTGAAGAGAGCGGTATAAGTGGTAGTGGGGATACCAAGGAGGATGTCCTAAAGCATATTTTTTAAAGGGTGTGGTCTGGAAATAAATTGTAGAGGATATCTTGTAGAAGCTTTGCTTCCCTCTCAAACTTATCTCTATTTACATCAAGAACCGGGGTCTTTGACATAAGGACAAACTCAAGTCCCATTTTATTTATTTTGTCAGAGGTGGAAATAGCAGAAGAGAGATATTGTCTTATATGTGTGAGGCGTTTTATTAGGAATTTTTTTATATCAAGGATAGTTACATCTCTGTTGAAAAAATTTAGAATTAGGTCAATTAATTCTTTTAAATCTTCTCTTGATTTAAATTTCAGGAAAAACATCTCAAAAAAGGAAATAACATTGTCATTCCATGAGATATTGGTGTTTTTCATTTTATAAATGATTTCTGTAGAGGGTTGTCTTAGTTCAAAGAGAGTCTTTAGTATTTTATCAGGGATCTCAACATGCCATTTGATGCCCAAGAATAAATCAATGAAAAATTTTTCAGGTGGATATATGGTTATAATTTCTCTACATATATTTAATTGTAATTGTTTTATATTGTGTTTTAAATATCTGGAATATTCTTTTATGGTCTTCCGGGACACATAGGGTGGTGCAATGGTGTAGAAATTTTCTTTAAATTTATTATCAGGATATACAATAAGCTTTAGTAGATGAGGCTCATTTTGTAATAATTTTTGTAGATCCTTTGTATGGGATATTCCATAATTGGACTCAAAAAAATCTATTGCTTCTTTTGTTATAAGAAATTGTTTAGAAAAATAATTTAGTAAGAAACTTTTTAATTTGTCCATTTTTTATCCATGAAGGTATCAATAATTATACCTACCTATAATAGGGCCCATCTTGTAAAAAGGGCAATTTATTCTGTTTTAAATCAGACGTTCAAAAATTTTGAATTAATTGTTGTAGATGATGGGTCTCAAGATAACACAAAAGAGGTACTTGAATCAATTGATGATTTAAGGGTAAAGATAATTTTTCAGGAAAATAGGGGTGTATCAGCTGCGAGAAATAAGGGAATATATGAAAGTAGCGGGGATATAATTGCACTTTTAGATTCTGATGATGAATGGCTTGAAGATAAATTAAAAGTACATCTAAGATTCCATATTGAAGGGGGATTTGAGATATCCCAGACAGAAGAGATATGGATAAGGGGGGGGGAAAGGGTAAATCCGGGAAACAAGCACAAGAAAAAGGCTGGTTGGATATTTGAGCCATCACTGGAACTATGTTTAATAAGCCCATCTTGTGTTATGTTTTCTAAAAGATTTTTTGAAGAAATTGGCCCATTTGATGAAAGCTTACTTGCATGTGAAGATTATGACATGTGGCTTAGGGCTACATTAAAATATCCTGTTGGTTTATGCCCATATCCTCTGGTTATAAGGTATGGGGGAAGATGTGATCAACTCTCATCAAAAATAATAGGCCTTGATTTATATAGGATATATTCCCTGATAAAAATTTTAAAAAGGGAAAATTTAGATGGCGATCAACTTAATTCTGCAAAGAAGATGTTGAAAATAAAGTCAAAAACATATGTAATGGGATGTTTGAAAAGGGGAAAGATTGAAGAAGCTGAGAGGGTTATGAAATTGACAAATTTAAAAATTGGTTCTTGAATTATATTGTGATTAATGTCATTGATGGACTAGGGGAATTGACGATATTAATTGACAGGAAATTGTTTTCTGGAAATGATTAAAACAAAAAAGAGGAGGGTCTCATGAAAAAGTTAAGGAGACTAAAGACAGTGGGGTGGGTGTTATTTTTGTTTTTAGGTGTTTTAATCTATGGATGTGGTGGTGACTCAGGTACCTCTACAGAAGGATCATCGTCTGGAGGTGGTGGCGTCCAATATGGGAGTGCTTCTTTGGTTGGTACAGTTGGAAGCGGGGGGAGCAAACGTGCTGTAAGAGCTGATAGTAATTTAACTCAGGGTGTTGTTTCACTTGTTGTTGACCTTGATGGGGATGGAACATTTGGTTCATCTGGGGATAAGACTTACCACGGAGTAATTCAGAGTAGTGGTGAGTTTTCATTATTGAATGTCCAGGTTAAAAAAGAGAGTTCTACCCAGGCAAAACTAACTATTGAGAAGAATGGTTGTGCACCTTATGAAAAGATTGTTGAGTTAAGTGCTGGTGATTCTGTAAAGTTGTCAGCAGATGTTAGTCCAGTAGAAAAGACTACTGTAACGATAAAACATAAGAGAGATGGGGGATATATTATTTTTGGAATTAAGGATTCTCCTGATGGTACAAAAAAGATATTTGCAAAAAGGGCCACAAGGGCTGATGATGCTGTGAATGCTACTGGAACAAAAGCCCAAGTAGCTATTCCTGTAGATAGTATCCCTGATAATGTTGAAGAACTTACTGCCTCCATGAGATTGTTTGATAGTGGTAATTCAAAGGACATAAAACAATTTCCTGGAGAATTTAAAGGCACTGGTTATCCTGCTACAAAATCAGATGATAAGGTTGTCCAGTTAAAATCCATAGCCTTTCTATATGCAGATTTTACCGATCAAGATGGGAAAAAGGTTGATTTTGAAGAGAAAAAAAATAGGCAGGATGGAACGTGTTCAAATTTAGAAGTAGTCTTAAATGTCCCAGATGGTCAGATCTCTCAGCTTACAGATGATGTCCCTGGAAAGGGTCAATATGATGTGCCTATCTGGAGATACAATCCAGATACAGGCATGTGGGAGTTTATTACTGAAGGGGAACTTTACTACAGTAATGGAACAGCAGTGGAAGATAGTGCTACGAGCTTAACAGGATCTGGTTTTTATGTAAAAGGCTGTTTGCCTCCAGGCTGGACATACTGTAACCTGGATTATGGAGTATGGTTTGGTCAGGAACCGAAGGAAATTACAGTTTGTATAAAAGCGATGGATCAAAATAATAATCCTATTCCTAGAGTGTGGATGTATGCTGAAGGGAAGTCAGATAATGCAGGTAACACCTATGTGGATAGCTCTACTGATAATAGTGGTCTGGCAAAAATTCAGGTCTCTATCCCTGGGGATTCCTCTGACATACTTAAGGCTATTAAAAATAATTATGAATTTTCATGGGAATATTATGCCTATGGATGGATAGCAAATGAAATTGATTTATCTAATTTGACGGATTCTGAACTTTCTGGATGCGACTATTATATGGATTTACAGATACAAAATCCATTTGATTCTCAGATTAAGGTCACTGTTAAAGATCAGAATGGTAATCCAATAAAAGATGAGTGGGTGACTGTAGATGATGGATCAAATTATTATGACGCAAAAATGACAGATGGAAATGGAGAGGTCCTATTTGATGTGAAGTCAAATACGCTTTACTATATTTACGCTCTTGGGCAGGAAAAGAGGGCTAAAGTAGATAAAGAAGTAGATTTAGAAGAAACATCTGATAATGGTCAATTAGTCAGTGTTGATATTAGTAAGCCAGAAGATATTGCTCCTGAGGTATATATTCAAATTAATCCTGCCTGGGGTGTTAAACCAGGAAGTATGGTGACTGCTTATATTTATGCCAGTGATGTAGATAGTGAGAATCTGTCTTTAACAGACGCCCAATTTAATTCAGAGAGTGTAGTAGAAAGCTGTTCTGAGATATATTCTTATTATGGCTATGCTGCATGGCAATGTAGTCTGGATACCACTGGACTGTCTGGAAGTACAACTTTTAATGCTACAGTATCAGATGGTAAAAAATCAACTTCTCAATTAGCTAGCATAGATGTTATTTCAAATAGATCTCCTCAAGTGTATGGTATTGATATTAAGCGGAACGGAAATTATGTCTGGGATTGGAATGCATTGAAGGTAAATACTTCATACACTTTTACTGCTTATGCGTGGGATCCAGATGGTGATACACTGAGTTATACCTGGAATGTATCAGGTGGTGATTGTACTACTCAACAAAATAGCGTTAATTGTACTTTTAATTCAGAAGGAAATTACACCATAAAGACAATAGTAAATGATGGAGAATTCAATGCTACTTATAGCATAGATGTACATGTTGGGAACCAGGCACCTATTATTTATGCCTTTGGGACATCAACAGTTGATCCTAAAGCAGGAGATCAAATAGATGTTTTTGCTTATGCCTATGATCCAGATTCTGGTGAAAATACTGCTTTAGGTGTTGATAATTTTACGTGGAAAGTTGACGGACTTACCGCTAATGCAACTGAGGCAGATTATGACAATAGCACTGGCTATTATACTGGTAAATTAAATCTGCCCTCTGATGTTCCACTTAAGGGATATTTTGATGTAACTTTAGTTGTAACTGATGCTTACGGCAAGAAGACCAGTGATTCTTTCAAAGTATGGGTCAGCGCCCCTTCTGATTTGCCAGATGTAACAACTACAATGGCAGATTTTTTAAATAATCCAACAGATGAGAATTTTACAACCCTTCTCAATGTTATTAACTCTCTTCCTGAGACAAAAGAAACCCACCTATGGAGGGCAACTGCTACCCTGTTAAAGTTGTATCAGGATAATCAAAGTTTTTTTGATACCCTGGGGCTAAATCTGGATTCAACCCTTGGCAATTTAAATCCTGAAGATATTTTTTTAAATCTTTTGAGACTTGCTGATTATGATCAGGAACTAAAAGGGGTCCTTGATGATTTACTTAGTAAACTGGATACTGTATTAGATGACTTACAGGATGCAGAGGGTGTAAATACAAATATCAGTGTTACAGGTTTTGATACCATCTATTTTGACGATTTTGACGTAAAGAGTATGGAGGCAATAGTAAAAGCAGTAAAGGCCATTTGTCTCTATATAGAGTCACTTGATTTGACCGTATCTAATTGGACAGTGGATGGTGAGGATATTAGAGATCTAATAGAAAGTGGACAGGAATTATCTTCCTATCAATTGGAATCCTTTATGACTAATAATCAAAACCTGTTTACCTACATAGACACATTAAAACTGCAGGAATCCATAGAAGCATTTAAAGCTGCAGTTGATAAGTATGATGAGATCTTAAATAACCTTTCAGATGATTATTTTGCCAATAGACGTAAGGTTCAACACGCCATCTTTATTGACAATAATTCCACAGCTCAGGTTTGGAAACAGATATTAGACTCTTTTAAAGTAGGTATTGATGATCAATATGCAGATATAAAGATGTACATAGAGGAATATGTGGGGAAAACTATGGTGCATGCGGATGATGACAATTATTATATACAGGAATTATACAATATTGGAGTGATGTATTTTAAACCAGCGGATTCTGATTTCACTTTATATCATGTAGCTTGTGGTGAAAAAACACTAAGGGATGTAATAATGGCTTCGTTAGAGGGCTATGATTTATATGTTGTTGATTCCTCAAGAGGTGAAGAAATTATAGGAAAAAATGTCCCAGAAATAGATTGGAGCAATCCAATAGATACAACTGATACATATGAAGTGCCAATAGCAGATATTACCGTTGATGGTGATGCCAGTGATTGGAATGCAATACCTGTTTTCCGTACAGTGGGAAATACAGAGATTAAGATAGCAAGGAGTAGTGATAGCCAGTATTTTTATGTATATGCGAGACATACAAATCAATCCCAGGGAGAGTCATGGAAGTTTTATTTAGGGAGTTTGAAGATTAACATACATTATGGTTATGGGATATTATATACAGGTTATTCAGGTGAGGAATTTAAGACTATTTATTATGAATTTGAGGATGGGTATAGTCCAGATTGGTCATTCTCTGAAGATTTTAGCCAGGTCACAGAGTCGAATGAAAATGTATCGGAAATAGAAGCTAAATTTACAGGATTAGATAGGTTACTTCAACCCGACTCAATAAATGGATTGGCTTATTATGAATATAAGGATTATAACGTAGTATACGATAAAGCTATTGTTTTTAAACTCCTCCCTGAGATTTCAACTCAATAAATAGCTGGAGGAATTATTCCAAAGGAGGGCATTATAAGCCCTCCTTTTTTTAAATTTATTATGTGGAAAAGACGGTTATTAATAGGTAGTATTCTTTTTGCAGGAATTGTGATTGCAATTTTCTATTTTGAAAACAATAAAGTAATTAGAAAAACATATTCATTAAAGCCTCCTAAGATAACTGATGTAGGTCCAACCGCTCAAGATATTGACATTAGTAGAAAGATAGGAAAATATATAGTTCATGTTAAAGCAAAAAAGATTTTTTTTAAAAGAAAAAATATCCTTATGTTTAAAACCAATCTCATGAAAGTGATTGTTGCCAGGGACGTTAAATTAACCATTTTAAAAGATAGTAAAGAAGAATTTGTTTTTAAGAAAAAGAAAGTTACACTCAAACCCGACTTAGGTTACATAGCTATCCCTTATCCAGTAGTTGTTTTTCCTGGAGATTTTAAACAACCCTATAAAGTGGTTGTAGACTTTAAAAGATCAAAAATTACATTGTACTATAAAAATTTTAAAAAAGAGTTAAATTAAATAGTTTTTTATATTTAAGGACAAATATATGCAAAAATATTTTCAAAGAGTAATTATGATTTTGTCTTTATGTGTATTTTTATCTATTTTTTCATGTAATGGAGGAGGTGGTGGGGATAGTAAAGAACAAATCTCTTTTAAATTGAACTCCTACGAAGTAAGCCCATCTCAAATATCACGTTCCAGTAATGATTATGTGGTATTTACCTGGAAAGTAAACTCCAATCATTTACCATATTATATGGATATTTATGTTTCTGATGATGATAAAATTGATGATTCTGACACCAGAATAATTCACTACAGAACAGATAAATTAGATGATAGTTATATTCTTCCCTCACAGAATCTATCAAGTGTATTGGGTGGCCCACATTTTATAATATTTGATGCTTATTATAATGACGTACACAGCATAAAGTATGTTTCCAATGTTATTTTTAAAACAAAATGGACGGTTATTGTTTACATGGATGGAGATAATAGTCTTTGCACGGAGATTGATAATGATCTAAATGAAATATCCAAAATAGGCTCATCAAAAGATGTTAATGTAGTAGTTCAGACTGATTCAAATTCAGACACAACAAAAAGGTATTTTATATTGCAAAATGAGAATCGATTATTAGCTGATCTTGGTGAATTAAATATGGCAGAACCAGATACATTAATAGATTTTGTTACCTGGGCAGTGGATAATTATCCAGCAGAACATTATCTACTTGTATTATGGGATCATGGTACAGGATTTAAGAGTATTCGTGCAAAAAGAGATATATTTGAAGACGACACTTCAAATGGAGTGGCCATGAGCATACCAGATCTGGGATATTCCCTTGCAAAGATAAAGGAACACATTGGGAAAAAAATAGATATAGTTGGTATGGATGCGTGTCTAATGGGCATGGTGGAAATAGCCTATGAAATTAAAGATTATGCTGATTTTATGGTGGCCTCAGAAAATACTGAGCCGTTTGCTGGATGGCCCTATGATGCTATTTTGTCCTATTTAATTAAAGATAAAGAAGGCAATATAACTTCTTATGATCTCAGTAAAAAAATAGTAGAACTTTTTGTCTCCTCTTATACTTCAAGTGATGAAGCAACCCTGTCAGCAATTGACCTATCTAAGATGGACTCTCTGATCGACTCACTAAGTGATTTTACTGGGGATTTAATTAATGGAGTCCAGGGGGATCCGGCCTTGAAGAATGCCCTGAAGACTACCATATATAATGGTGTTCAAAAGTTTGATGATGGAGGCGATGAATTTGGGATTGATTTAAATGATTCCTATGTGGATTTATACCATCTTATTTACTTGATTCAAGACTCTTTTCCCTCTTATTTCACCAAGGCACAGGATGTACTCTCTGCGATCCAGAATGCTATGATATCATCTGGTGTATCAACAGATTCGGAAGATTCAAATCCCCCTTCTATTCTTGGCAATGTACATGGTTTAAGTATATGGTATCCAGATCCAGAAAATTGGGATGCAGATAATCTGGAGTATCTTCAGTTACAGTTTACATTAGATACTAGATGGGACACACTTATTACCACCATATGGGATTTATAATAATCTGGGCAATGAGATTATCTTTTTCACAGGCCAATATTATTACCCTTGAATAAGCAAAAAAAACCGAGATGGGTGCTTGTTATTTTTGTTCAAAATATCCAGTATAGCTTGTCTTATTCAGCACGTGGGGAGATATGGCCTTTAATAGCTCTTCATACGTTGGATTTTCTCTCACCTTTATTTCTTTTACATCAAGGGCATATATAGTGGTTACATAGGGGTGTTTTCCTGTACCCCTTGGGGGTTGTGGCCCACCATATCCCCTAAATCCAAAAGAATTTATGAGTTCTTTGCATGTTGAGCAACTGTTAGATAGAGAAAAGCCTTCTTTAAGGGATGTTAAATTTGAAGGTATGTCTATGACTGCCCAATGGAGCCAGTTTCTTGCAACTGGATGGGGATCTACCATGATAAGTACAAAAGATTTGGTTTCTGATGGTGCATTTTCCCAGGTGAACTCAGGGGATATGTTCTCACCACCTATGGTCTTCATTACATATTTTTTTGGCATAAGGCCTTGATCTGGATAAGAGTTACTTTTGAGTATCATATGATTACCTCCTAAAGCACTAATGGTGCCTAAAAATATAAATATAAAAACATAAATTAGCTTCTTCATCTATCATCTTCCAGGTATAAGTAGTCATTAAATTTTTTATTTTTTAGAAATCGCATCTAAAAACTCTTTGTGTCTTTTGTCATAAGGGGGATAATTGAAAAATGCAGAGCCTGATACTAAGACATTAGCCCCGGCATTAACTAGATCTTTAGCATTATCTAAACTAACTCCTCCATCTACCTGTATTAAGGTGTCCAATCCCTCACAATCTATCATCTGTCTTATTTCCTTCACCTTTTTTACTGTATATGGGATAAATTTCTGTCCACCAAATCCAGGGTTTACGCTCATTATAAGGACCATGTATAGTTTTGGCAATATGTATTTTATTATTTCTATTGGTGTGTGTGGATTTAAGGCCACTGCTGGTTTTACACCAAGTTCTGAAATTTGGGAAATCACAGAATCTAAGTGGATGCATGCTTCAGCATGTACGCATAGAAGATCAGCCCCTGCTTTTTTAAATGCCATTAAATATCTTTCAGGATTTTCAATCATTAAATGCACGTCAAAAAAAAGGGAACTTTTGGGTCTGCATTTTTTAATAATTACCGGTCCCAGGGTGATATTGGGTACAAAGTGTCCATCCATGACATCCCAGTGGACCCATTTTATTTTTGCCTCCTCAAGACCTTTTAATTCCTTTTCAATATTTGCAAAATCACATGAGAGAAGAGAGGGAGATAATATAAATTTAGTTTTCATAATCACTCCTATAAAAAAGTTGTTGACTCTGCATACTTCTCTCTATATCCCTTAAGTTCACAGGTCAAGATTAATAGAGTCAAAAACAATTATTTCATATAGCTTGGAGGAATATTTAAATGGTTAGCAGAAGAGAACTTGCAAATGCAATTAGATTTCTTTCCATGGATGCTGTGCAAAGGGCAAATTCTGGTCATCCTGGTGCACCCATGGGCATGGCAGATATTGCAGAAGTTTTGTGGAGGGATTTTGTAAGACACAATCCCCAAAACCCAAAGTGGCCCAATAGAGACAGGGTTGTGTTGTCAAACGGCCATGCATCAATGCTCCTATATTCTGTTTTGCATTTAACTGGATATGACTTGACTATTGATGATATAAAAAATTTTAGGCAACTTGGGTCAAAGACACCAGGACACCCAGAATATGGTGTAACTCCAGGGGTTGAGACAACCACAGGTCCCCTTGGACAGGGTCTTGCAAATGCAGTTGGGATGGCACTGGCTGAAAAGATCCTGGCATCAACCTTTAATAAGCAGGACTTAACGATTGTGGATCACTATACCTATGTGCTTTTAGGCGATGGCTGTCTCATGGAAGGTATTTCCCACGAGGCCTGTTCTCTTGCTGGTACATGGGGTCTTGGAAAACTCATAGCCTTATATGATGACAATTCCATTACAATAGATGGCAAAACAGATAGGTGGTTTACTGAAGACATAAAAAAGAGGTTTGAGGCCTATGACTGGCACGTAATATGTAATGTTGATGGCCATAACCCAGATGAGATATATGAGGCAATAGAGGAAGCAAGGCAGGAGCTCAAAAGGCCATCTCTTATTTGCTTTAAGACCCAGATTGGCTTTGGCGCCCCTAATCTTGCTGGAAGCGAGAAGACCCATGGAGCACCTTTGGGACAGGATGAAATTGATGCGGCAAGAAAAAATCTGGGGTGGGAATATCCCCCTTTTGAGATACCAGAGCATATATATAAGGCCTGGGATGCCAGAAAAAAGGGCAAGGAACTGGAAAACAGATGGAACATAGAGCTAGAAAAATTTAAAAAATTATATCCTGAAGAAGCAGAGGAATTTTTGCGGAGAATTAATGGAGATCTGCCAGAGGATTTTCATGAGTCCTTTGAAAAGTATGTGGCAGAGTTCCTGGAAGACAAGAGGGATATTGCAACCAGAAAGGCCTCTGGATTAGTTCTGGATAAGATAGCGAATAATCTTCCGGAACTAATTGGTGGTTCTGCAGACCTAAGTGGCTCAAATAATACCAAACACTCGGGATCTGTCCCCTATACCAAGGAAAATCCCCCTGCAAATTACCTCCACTATGGTGTTAGAGAATTTGCAATGGCAGGAATAATGAATGGTCTTGCCCTTCATGGTGGTTTTATTCCATATGGAGGAACCTTTTTGGTGTTTTCAGATTACATGAGAAATGCAATAAGGTTATCTGCCTTAATGGGACTTAAGGTCCTCTACATCTTAACCCATGACTCTATTGGGGTTGGAGAAGATGGACCAACGCACCAGCCCATTGAACATATATCTTCTCTACGACTTATTCCCAATTTAAAGGTGTTTAGACCCTGCGACATTATAGAATGTGCAGTTGCCTACTCTCATGCCCTATTTAAAAGCAGTGGTCCTACTGCTTTTATCCTATCCAGGCAGGTATTAAAAAGACAACTTGTAAATAGGGAACAATTTGAAGGGGCAAAAAGGGGTGGATATATCCTTGTTAAGGAAAATGGCGATCTTCCAAAGGTTATTTTGCTTGCAACTGGATCTGAAGTGTCCATATGTGTGGAGGCTGCATCTCATTTGAATAAAGAAGGAATACCCACCAGGGTAGTTTCCCTTCCATGTCTGGAGGTTTTTGAAGAACAGGATAAGGTTTATAAGGAGATGGTTATTGATAAAAGGGCCTCACTTCTGGTAGCAGTGGAGGCAGGGACAACTGATATCTGGTACAAGTATATAGGAAATAAGGGATTTGTGCTTGGAATAGATGAATTTGGACAATCTGCACCAGGTAAAGTACTTTTTGAGCACTATGGTTTTGTTGCTGAGAACATTGTAAACAAGATAAAAGAGAGAATATAACCCCATGGGATTTTTGTCAGCATCTTTTGGTCTTACTCGGTACAAGGTAATTGGTGAATCTGATTCTGAGCTCTGGGAAAAGGTCCCAGAGCTCCTTATAAAATTTTCTTTTAATGATATTGACCATGTTATAGATGAAGTGAGCTTTGGCTGGGTCTCATTTGACAATATGTTGGACAATAAATTTCAGGCTGCATCTCCATATAAGGGGGAATATGTGTGTTTTTCTATGAGGATTGACAAGAGGAGAATTCCACCTGCGGTCTTTAAAAAATATTATCAAATGTCCCTTGAAGAGGTTTTAGGAAACCATGACAAGGATGTAAAATATCTATCTAAAGCGAAGAAACAGGAAATAAGAGAGAATCTTAGGATAAAACTTTTGTCTAAAACCCTGCCAGTTCCATCTATAACAGATGTGGTGTGGAATTTTTCTAAAGGCATTGTATATCTTTCAACAACCAATAAATCTACAAAAGAAATCTTTGTGGATCTCTTTCAAAAGACTTTTAATTTACCTATAATCCCAATGACTTCCTATGAAATGGGAAAGGCCTTAGAAAAAGGTCTGGGTATTAATTTAGATAAATATCAAACCGATATATTTGCTGTGTAATTCATAAACTCCACCACTATCCTTCTATCCCACTATACCACTTCACTACTCTACAACTATACTCTCTGCTACAGTAGTTAGTTGTTTTCTTTAATCTTTTTTAGATATTTATCCCTGCATTCATATGAGCAGAAACAATAGGTCTTGTCCCCATCTCTCACCCTGATATCTGAATTTATTGATACGTATGTGCCGCACACTGGATCTTTTACCATTTCTCCTGCCTTTATTTTGTGGGAAATATCTTCTTTTACCTTATGTTTTTTTTCACCAGTGATGAGTTTATAGAGTAGGTAACCTGCGATAAAAACTATTATTAATTTAAGCATAAGATACTCCTTGGGTAAAATTATTCATTCTGCTTATTCCATTAACTCCGAAATCTCAAACTTTGCTGTGTCTGTGTATGTGATCTGTGTCTGTGTATGTGATCTGTGTATGTGGTCTGTGAACTGTGAACTGTGATCTGTGAACTGTAACTTCCACACACACATACACCTACACATACACTTTCACATACACATACACACACACCACCACAAAGATTATTCATATTGCCAGATCTTATTTCCCTTTAATCTGTAATTTAGTTGGTCTAAAAATGGCTTTATTTTGTCCCCATTTGGGGTTGTTATCTCTGGTTCTATTTCCAACAGAGGTATCAATACAAAGGCCCTTTTAAACATCCTGGGGTGGGGGAGGGTGAGCTTTTCTGAATCAATTATATGATTTTCAAAAAGGATTAAATCCAGGTCAATTATCCTGGGTCCCCATCTAACTGTCCTTTTTCTTCCCATTAGATCCTCGACCTTGAGTAATTTGTGTAAAAGGGTTATAGGTGTGAATCCATTTACCTGGACCTCAATAACCTGGTTTGCAAACCAGGGCTGATTTTTAAGTCCCTGTGGTTCTGTTAAGTATATTGAGGATATTTTTGTTATCTTTATGTTAGGAGAATTATCCAAATGGTCTCGGGCTATATGGAGGTTTTTAGTTGGGTCCCCCATATTTGATCCAAGGGAAATATATGCAAGTTCCATCACTTTTTCCTGGATTTAAGATAGATGAAAAAAGACACACTGTTAAATCCGCTTTTAGATAGGTACATTGAACACCTTATAGTGGTCAAGGGTTTAGCTGAAAATTCCATTTCATCCTATGAGTCTGACCTCACCACTTTCTTAGGTTTTTTAGAAGAAAAGAATATAGAACTGTCAGATGTTGATGAGGATGTCTTGTTTTTGTTTTTTTTAAGTTTAAAGCAAAGGGGGCTTTCGAATAAATCCCTATCCAGGATGCTCAGCTCAATTAGGGGATTTTTTGATTTCCTTGTGGCAAACAATGATTTGTCCACCAACCCTGCAAGGTTATTTGATGGTCCCAGGTACACAAAGACCTTGCCAGAAGTATTGACCATTGATGAGGTCTTTTCTTTAATAGATGCGCCTGATACAAATACAAAGTTTGGATTTAGAGACAGGACAATGTTGGAGATTATGTATGGTTCTGGGCTCAGGGTTTCTGAAACATCGGGTCTTGGTTTGTTTGATATAGATTTTCACGGCGGATTTTTAAAAATAACTGGAAAGGGAGATAAGCAAAGGATAGTGCCTTTGCATATGGAAGCAATGAAACTTCTGCAAGAATACCTGGATAATATCCGCCCAAGATTTTCTCCAAAGTCGGATAATGTGTTTTTGAATAAATTTGGAAGACCAATAAGCAGGCAGGGTATCTGGAAGATAATAAAATATTACGCAAAAAAAGCAGGGATAAGAAAAAATATATCTCCCCACACATTAAGGCACTCCTTTGCCACTCACCTCTTGGAAGGCGGAGCTGATCTTAGGTCTGTTCAGATATTACTTGGACATTCAGATATCCAGACAACAGAGATATATACCCACATCCAGACAACAACTATGATAAAAATGCATAAAAAATATCATCCAAGGGCATAGAAAATATGAATCAAAGAAAAAAGATCAAGGCAGAAACAATTATTACATGCCACATGAATGCTGATTTTGACTGCATTTCATCAATGGTGGCTGCGAGAAAACTCTACAAGGGTGCTGTTTTAATTTTCCCTGGGACCCAGGAAAAATCCATGAGAAATTTTTTTATACAAAGTGCCAGTTACCTTTTAAATTTTCATTCTATCAAGGATATAGAGCTAGATTCTGTTAAAAAGGTGGTTATTTGTGATACAAAGCAATTGTCCCGTGTTTCCCATATAAAGCCAATTTTAGATAAGGATGATGTTCTCGTACATGTTTATGACCACCACCCAAAAACAGAGGAAGACATTAGAGCCAACAAGGAGGTTGTTAGAGAGATTGGCGCCACCACATCTATTTTGGTCTCAATAATAAGGGATAGGAACATTGATGTCACTCCTGAAGAAGCAACAATAATGGGAATGGGGATATACGAAGACACAGGAAGCTTTTTGTTTTCATCAACAAAGCCCGAAGACTTGGAGGCTGCAGCATGGCTCAGAAAAAAGGGAATGGACGTGGTGCTTATCTCAGATTTTATGCACAAAGACCTGGATGCAGCCCAGGTATCTCTATTGAATAATCTGCTACAGTCCTTAACAAAACACAATATAAATGGAACCCATGTATATATGGCCACCATATCAACAGACCACTATGTAAAAGACTTTGCTGTTGTGGTCCACAAGTTGATTGAAATGGAGAATATATCTGTCATTTTTGTAATAGCCAGAATGCAGGATAGGATCTTTGTTATAGCAAGGAGTAAACTACCCAGTGTGGATGTGGGGAAAATATGTGCATCCTTAGGAGGTGGTGGACATCCTTATGCTGCTTCAGCAACTATAAAGGACAAGACCCTCTCCCAGGTAGAAGATGAACTATTTGGGCTTTTGTATTCTTACATTAATCCAGAGATAAAGGTGTCCTTTTTGATGTCATCTCCTCCAAGGTGTGTAACAAAAAAAGAGACATTAGCCAGTGCTGCTCATATTATGACCCACTATGGTCTTAAAGCAGTTCCAGTTCTGGATGGAGAGGGGGGCAGGTGTGTTGGAATCCTGGAACATCAGGTTGCAGAAAAAGCCAGTTCCCACGGACTTGGGGATTTGCCTGTATCTGAATACATGAGGACTGATTTTTCTTCTGTTACTCCAAATGACAGTCTCTATAAAGTCATGGAAATTATTATTGACCAGCGTCAGAGACTAGTTCCTGTTATAGAAAATGATAAGGTGATTGGCGTGGTTACCAGGACAGATCTAATAAATTGGATGGTAGAGGAACCCGCAAGAATACCTGAAGCATTTTTACCTGAAAGAAGGCAGGAAAAGAATATAAGATCCCTTATGAAAAATAGACTTCCTGATAACATATTTAATATTTTAAAAAGGTCTGGGGAGCTGGGAGATAGGCTGGGATACAAGGTATATGCAGTTGGTGGTTTTGTAAGGGACATACTTTTGTTGCGACCCAATTTGGATATTGATTTAGTTGTTGAGGGGAATGGTATCAAATTTGCGGCAAAATTGGCCAGGGACATGGGTGGGAGAATAAGGGCCCATAAGAAGTTTCAAACTGCAGTGGTAATTTTACCAGATGGACAGAAGATAGACGTGGCCACAGCTAGATTGGAATATTACGAGCATCCAGCAGCCCTTCCAACGGTGGAACTATCATCCATTAAATTGGATCTGTTCAGGAGAGATTTTACAATCAATGCCCTTGCCATAGAACTAAATCCTGAGAACTTTGGGAAGCTGGTAGACTTTTTTGGAGGACAAAAGGACATAAAAGACAAAAAGATAAGGGTCCTACACTCACTTAGTTTTATAGAAGATCCAACAAGGATACTTCGTGCCCTTAGATTTGAGAAGAGGTACAATTTTACATTAGGTGTACAAACTGAACGGTTAATAAAAAATGCCTTAAAGCTGGATATGCTAGATAAGTTATCTGGGAGTAGGATTTTTCATGAGTTAAAGTTAATACTTGAAGAAGAAGATCCCCTTCCCTGTATAAAGAGGATGGAATCCTTTGATATTTTATATAAGATTCATCCTGTGTTAAAGTTAAATAATAAGAAGATTGAGGTGTTGGAAGGAGTTAAAAAGGTTTTAGACTGGTATGGCCTCCTATACACTTCACCAACGCCTAGGAGGTGGGTGGTCTTTTTTCTGGGACTCACATATGAGTCCAGTACTGCTGAGATTAGCTCTGTTGCTAGCAGATTGAATTTATCTAAGACTCAACTAGAGCAACTAATTGGAGTTGTAGAGCAATTGAGAGTAGTTAACCACAAACTCTATGAATATCAAAAACAAGATGGGCCACTGAGTGAGTTGTATTTTATTCTGTCCCCTGTACCTGTTGAAGGGATTTTGTTTTTAATGGCATCCAGTAAATTAGAGAAGGTGAGAAAGATTATTTCATTGTATTTGAGTAAGTTAAAGGATGTTACAATAGATATCACTGGATATGACTTAAAAGATATGGGAATACCCCCAGGGCCCAGGTACGGATATATTTTAAAGGAAGTACTTAGGGCTAAGATAGATGGAAAGGCACCGCACAGGGATGCTCAGCTTGATTTGGTGAGAAAATTAGTTGAAAAAATAACCTAAATGGGGTACCAGGTGCCTGTTTTTGACCTAAATAAAGTTGCATTTTTAGGGAATTCTTAGTATTACCCAGATTAGTCTGCTCCATTATTGTTTAGCTGTATTTTAAAATAATAAAAGGGAGGTAGTGTTATGAGAAACAAGGTAATTATTTTTCTCTTGGTTTTGATGAGTCTATCAAGTGTGTGTATGGCAAAGAAGAGAACCATTGTATTTGCTGTGGATGCAACCTGGCCACCAATGGAGTTTGTAAATGAGCACAAGCAGATAGTGGGATATTCAATTGATTATATGACTGCTGCAGCAAAAGAAGCAGGATTTATTCCTGTGTTTAAAAATGTTGCATGGGATGGGATTTTTGCAGGTCTAGCTGGTGGAAACTATGATGCAATCTGCTCTTCAGTAAGTATTACTGAGGAGAGAAAAAAGACCATGGATTTTAGTATCCCATATTATAAAGTTAGGCAGGCATTGGTTGTTCCAATAAGCAGCCATGCCAAATCTTTAGAGGATCTAAAGGGTAAGAAAGTTGGTGCCCAAATTGGTACAACTGGCTATTTTGCCATTAAAAAAGTAAAGGGCGTTGTGGCCAAATCCTATGATGAGATAGGTCTTGCCATGCAAGATTTAATAAATGGAAATCTAGACGGAGTAGTTTGTGATGACCCTGTTGCAGCCAATTATGCAAAGCAAAAGAAGGGATTTAAAGATAAGTTAAAGATTGCATCCATAATTGAGAGTGGTGAAGCAGAATACTACGGTATTGCAGTTAAAAAAGGGAACAGGGAAGTTTTAGATTTGATAAATAAGGGAATAAAGGCTGTAAAAGAAAAGGGAATTGAAGCAAAGCTTATAAAGAAGTGGATAAAGTAAAAGATCTTTTACATGGGGTCAGGTAAACACCTGGCCCTCCTTATATGAGGGAGTTGTATGGAGGACAAAAAAACACCAGAGGTGAAGATTGAAGTAACAGATGGTGCAGCTATTCCCACTCATCGGGACCAAGGCCTGTTTACTGCATGGAGGATTGCTTTTTTTGGGTCTATTGCACTTATAATCGGTCTGTGCATATTTAAACCAGACCCCTATGTGGAGATATTGAAGTTTGTGCCAGATGGGGTAATGGTGACCTTTGAAGTTACTGTTATCTCAATTGTACTTTCTTTTTTTGTTGGACTATTAACAGGGCTTGGGAGGATATCAAAAAACAGGGCCATTAACCTTGTGGCCTCAACTTATGTGGAGGTAATCAGGGGGGTTCCACTCTTGGTTCAACTCTTTTACATATATTATGCTGTTGGAAGTTTCACTAGAATCCCGCCTTTTTTTGCTGCTGTTTTGGCCATGACCATTTGTTATGGTGCATATATGGGAGAGGTATTTAGGGCAGGAATAGAGTCCATTGACAAAGGACAGACAGAGGCTGCAATGTCCTTGGGTTTTAATAAAAGACAGACCATGTTATATGTGATCCTCCCTCAGGCAATGAGGACTATTTTGCCACCTGTTGGGAATGAATTCATTGCACTTTTAAAGGATACTTCATTGGTCTCTATTATAGCAGTTGCTGATCTCCTCAGAAGAGGAAGGGAATATGCAACATCTACATTCCATTATTTTGAAACCTTTACCATGATTGCGCTTATTTATTTGGTAATAACCTTGATTTTGTCAAAATGTGTAAGTTATATGGAGAAGAAATTAACGCCCTATGAATAAAAAAGAACCAATAATAAAAATCAAACGTGTATATAAATATTTTGGACAGTTTTTGGCCCTAGAGGATATCAACCTGGATGTATATAAACAGGAGAGGATTGTAATAATAGGACCAAGTGGGTCAGGTAAGTCCACCTTGCTCAGGACAATTAATCAACTGGAAAAGGTGTCATCTGGTAAAATAATAGTTGATGGTGTAGATGTAACTGATCCAAAGGTAGATATGAATAAGATCAGGACTTCCCTTGGTATGGTATTCCAGAGCTTTAATCTATTTCCCCATAAAACAGTACTTGAAAACCTCACGCTGGCTCCTATTAAACTTAAGAAAATACCAAGAGAAGAGGCTGAAGAAATAGCTTTAAATCTTCTTGATAAGGTGGGGATAAGAGACAAGGCCAACAACTACCCCAAACAACTATCTGGAGGACAACAACAGAGGGTTGCCATTGCCAGGGCCCTTGCAATGAACCCCAAGATTATGTTGTTTGATGAACCCACCTCTGCCCTGGATCCTGAGATGATTGGGGAAGTTTTAGATGTTATGAAGAATCTAGCTGAAGAAGGGATGACAATGGTAGTGGTGAGCCATGAAATGGGCTTTGCAAGGGAAGTTGCAGACAGGGTAGTGTTTATGGACAGTGGGAAGATAGTTGAGGTGGGGACACCTGAGCACTTTTTCCAGAATCCAACCCATCCCAGGACGAAACAATTTTTGAGTCAGATACTATAGAGGTATTGTAAATGCGGGTGTCTGTAATTGGTGCTGGTGAATGTTGCCCTACTATATACAATGAGGCCATGGCCCTTGGTCGGTTACTTGCCAAGGAAGATTACCTGGTTGTGTGTGGTGGACGAGGTGGAGTTATGGAGGCCGTTGCCCAGGGTGTTGCCATGGTTGGTGGCACAACCATTGGTATATTACCAGGCAGAGATATAAAAGAGGCAAATAGGTATATTACCTATCCAATAGCAACTGGTCTTGGGGAGATGAGAAATTTTTTAGTGGTCCTAAATGGTGATATTGTGGTTGCTGTATCTGGTGGTTATGGTACTTTGTCTGAAATTGGACTTGCAAAAAAAATAGATCGGCCTGTTATTGCACTTGGAAGATGGAAGGAAATTAAAGGTGTTATTCCAGCTAAAGACCCAAGAGACGTTATTCGAATTATCAAAAAAATAAGATCAAATTTATAAGGAGAGCCATTTTTTATGAAGAGATTGTTTGCCCCCTGGAGGATTGAATATATCCTGGGGCCTAAACCCGATGAATGTGTTTTTTGCGTTAAGGATATTTTAGATGAAGATGAAGAAAGGCTGATTCTGTGGAGGGGTAAGTTTTCTTTTGTAATAATGAATAAGTTTCCCTATAATACTGGCCATATAATGGTGACACCGTACAAACATGTCTATTTATTAGATGAGCTCAATTCAGATGAATTAAAAGAAATGATGCTTATGTTATCTCAGAGCGTTACAATCTTAAAGAAGGTATTTAATCCACATGGCATAAATATTGGGCTAAACATTGGAGAGGCAGCTGGTGCCGGGATAGAGGAACACCTACACTTTCACCTGGTTCCCAGATGGAAGGGGGATCATTCATTTATGGCCCTTTTTTCAGAGACAAATGTAATTCCAGAGCATTTAAGTGTTACATATAAAAAATTAAAACCTTACTTTGAAGGGGTTAAATTTTAATAATATTAAAAAAGTAGGGGAGAATCTATTATGAAATTTATTAAAATGGTTTTTTTTCTGATTGTGTTTTTGTGTGGTGTAGTATTTTTTATTCAAAATTCAGTTTTTATAACTGAAAAAATCGCTCTTCAATTTGACCTTTTTGGAACCAAATGGGCAAGCAGTCCAATACCTCTTTACGTATACGTTTTAAGTGCATTTGCACTTGGTGCCATTGTTTCTTTTTTGTATTTATTGGGAGAAAAATTGAGGCTGGGTGCAGAAGTTAAGTCCTTGAGGGCAAGGGTGAGACAGCTAGAAGATGAACTTTCCCAAGGGGTTGAGGAAGAAGAGTCTGAGGAAAGGGAAGTAGAAGAAGGATAATTTTTTAAATTTTTTGCACTTCTTTTCTTTAGTCCTGCCAAAAAAAGGACCCGAATATGTGCATAGGGCTGTCGGGTCCTTATGTTATTAAATTTCGTCCAGACCAAGCTGAGCCTTGCTTGGTGGGTTCTGGTTTATAAGGCAATGAGATGGCTGTTCAGAAAAAATTGACTCCAATGCTCTCCCAATATCTCACCATAAAAGAGCAGTACAAAGATGCCCTCCTTTTTTTTAGGATGGGGGATTTTTATGAGCTCTTTTTTGAAGATGCAGAAGTTGCTTCCAAAGAGTTACAAATAGCATTGACATCAAGGAATCCAAATGAAGAAGACCCTATACCCATGTGTGGGGTTCCCTACCATGCTGTTGATGAGTACCTCAAAGTACTTTTGGAAAAAAATTATAAAGTGGCAATATGCGAACAAGTTGAAGACCCAAAAAAGGCAAAGGGGCTTGTTAAAAGGGCAGTTACAAGGGTACTAACCCCTGGAACCGTTGTGGAAGAGGCCACTCTATCTTCTAAAAACAACAATTTTCTGGCATCCATATATTTTAATCAATCAACATCCATTGGTGCTGCAACCTGGATAGATTATTCCACTGGTGAGTGGTTGGGATTTTATTCAAAGGAGCCAAAGGAGATCTGGAAGTGGATATGTAAAGTAAATCCTGCTGAGATAATTTGTCCTGAAAATAGCCGTCTCCCCTCTGAATATTCCCACCTAAAGCCTAAGATTACCCATCTCCCAAATATGATGTTTGATTTTAAGAGGGCAAAGAAGCTAATTGACCAATATTTTTTAAATGAAGAACTCTTTTTGCCCCGCATGGAAGCCAAAAGGGAATTAATCCAGGCCTGTGGGGGAATTATTTTATATCTGAACAAGACCCACAATGAAAACCTCTCACACATAAAGCCAATAAGGGTGGTAAATTTAGACAACTTTTTGATAGTGGATGAAGTCTCAGAAAGGAATCTGGAACTATTTCAGACCCTGGACGGAAGTAAAGGGGCAGGTACCCTGTTTTTTTTGTTAGATGAGACAAAAACTCCCATGGGTGGGAGGTTCCTCGTAAACAGACTTAAATATCCTTTAAGGGATTTAAAAGAGATAGATCTTGATTTAGATGCAGTTGAATATCTTGTCACCAACTTTGATAAATTAGAAAACTTTAGCCAGTGTCTAAAAGAGATAAATGATTTAGAAAGGCTTATAAATAGGATATTTTTAAATAGGGCAAATCCCAGGGATTTTTATTGGTTAAAAAATAGTCTTAAAAGACTCCCTGGCATTTACAATTTCATCTCTAATGATTCTAATCTTCCAGAAAAATTAAGGGAAACTGTATCAAAATGGGATAATTTAGACGATCTTTATGGATTGCTGGATGGAGCAATAAGGGATAATCCACCTCAGCTTATAACAGAGGGGGGGATATTTAAACAGGGTTATAATTATGAATTGGATCAATTAATTGAATATGCAGAGCATGGTGAGGCCAAGCTCAAAGAATTGCTTAAGAGGGAACAGGAGAAAGCTTCCATCCCTAAACTAAAATTAGGATATAATCGGGTATTTGGGTATTATTTTGAGGTGCCAAAAAGTTACAGAGGACCTATACCAGATTATTTTATCAGGAGACAGACCTTAGTTAACAGTGAAAGATATATTACAGATGAGTTAAAGGAAGTAGAAGAGAAAATACTATCCAGTGAAGAGAAAAGGAAATCCCTTGAATATAAATTATTTCTGGAATTAAGGGAAGAAGTAGTTACCTTTCGAGATCGGGTCCTAAATATGGCTTCTGTGCTGGCTAGATTGGATTTTTATAGTTCAATGGCAATTTGTGCAAGAAAATACAATTGGGCCAGGCCAAAGATAGTGGATGGAATTAACATTAAAATCAAAGAGGGTCGGCATCCTGTAGTTGAATCCTTTATTGGAAGTAGTAACTTTATCCCAAATGATATTGAAATAGATGATGAGTCTAAAATACTTTTAATAACAGGCCCAAATATGGCTGGAAAATCCACAGTACTTCGCCAGGTGGCGCTAATATGCATTCTTGCCCAGATGGGCTCCTATGTTCCTGCAAAAGAGGCAGTTTTAGGGGTTTGTGATAGGATATTTACCAGGGTAGGGGCATCTGACAAATTGGCCCTGGGCCAATCTACATTTATGGTTGAGATGTTGGAAACTGCCCGTATATTAAAACAGGCAACAAAAAGGAGCTTGGTTATATTAGATGAAATTGGAAGGGGGACCAGTACCTTTGATGGGCTCTCAATAGCCTGGGCTGTGGTGGAGTCCCTGGCAAATAAATATGGAGGTATCAGGACCCTTTTTGCCACTCACTATCATGAGTTAACTGATCTTGAGGGAAGGATTAAGGGGCTAAGGAATTTGAATATTGCTGTAAAGGAATATAAAGGAGATATAGTGTTCTTAAGGAAGTTGTTGCCAGGTCCAGCAGATAAGAGCTATGGAATAGAGGTAGCAAAGTTGGCGGGTATACCTAGGCCTGTTATAAATAGGGCAAAAGAGATCCTTCGGATGTTGGAGGATAGAATGATCAAGGTGAAAGGGCAAAGTGGTAGAAAAAAACAGGTGATGATGCTGCTTGACGATGTAATTAAAAGAAAAGAAAAACGGAGTTCAAAAGAAGAATTAACCCCCAATATACTCCCTCTGTTAATTAAAGAATTACAAACCATTGACTTAGACAATATTACCCCAAGAAAGGCATTGGACATACTTTATAGATGGAAGGAGATGTGTAGTGAAGAAAAATAATTCAATTAAATTAATTTATTTTTTTTGCATTGTATTTTTATGTCTTTCCTGTGGAAGAAAAAAGTGGCCCACACCCATTGAGACTGAAGATGCATTTAAATTGTCTCCTATTTTGGTTCATTTTGATAAAGGATGCTTAAACATAGAAGGAAATATTATAGGGAACGTTAGGAACTTAAAGGAACTGTGGCTTGAGATAGAAGAGGGCACATTATGTACCAGGTGTCCATTTAAACCAGATATGAGGGTGAGATATCCCATTACATCCAGGGGATTAAAATTTAAATCCAATTCTTTTGCATTGACATATTGTCCTCAACAGGGACATAAAGTTTCAAGGTTGAGGGTAATAGGAATAAATAGATATAGGTCGTTGGCGCCAGTTTTTTCCAATATTGTCACAATCAAAAAATTAGGCGAGGAGAACTAGGACATGAAGATGAATCTTGCGAAAAAGATCATTACATCTCACCTTGTAGATGGAGAAATGATCCCTGGATCAGAGATTGCTATAAAGATAGACCAGACATTGACCCAGGATGCAACAGGTACAATGGCATATTTGCAGTTCGAGGCAACAGGAGTATCTAAGGTACATACGGAACTTTCTGTAAGTTATGTGGATCACAATACCCTACAGGTGGGTTTCAGGAATCCAGATGATCATAAATACTTGAGAACTGTTGCAACGAAATATGGAGTGGTGTTTTCTCCAGCTGGCAATGGTATCTGTCATCAACTTCATCTGGAAAACTTTGCCCGTCCTGGAAAGACCCTGCTTGGGTCTGATAGTCACACCCCTACTGCAGGAGGAGTGGGTAGCCTGGCAATGGGTGCAGGAGGACTTTCTGTGGCCCTTGCAATGGCTGGTGAGCCATATACCCTGCCCATGCCAAGGATAGTTGGGATACACTTAAAAAATAGGCTCACAGGTTGGGCAAGCGCCAAGGACGTTATTTTATACTTGTTAAAAATACTTACTGTAAAAGGTGGAGTTGGGGCAATAATGGAGTATTTTGGTGATGGCGTTAAGAGTTTGACAGTTCCTGAAAGGGCTACAATTACTAATATGGGGGCTGAACTTGGAGCAACTACATCTATTTTCCCCAGTGATGAGCAAACTAAAAGATTCCTTAAACTAATGGGAAGGGAAAGAGATTTTGTTCCCTTGGCTGCAGATGATGGGTGTGAATATGATGAGATTATTGAGGTGGACCTGTCAAAAATTGAACCAATGGCAGCCTGTCCCCATATGCCTGATAATGTAGTGAGTGTAAGGGAACTAGATGGAACACATGTTGATCAGGTGGCAATTGGTTCATGTACCAATTCTTCTTATCTGGATCTGAAAATAGCTGCAAGTATCTTAAAGGGGAAACATGTACATAGGGATGTGGACGTACTCCTCTCCCCAGGCTCAAGACAGGTGGTTAAGCAACTCATAAAGGAAGGGATCTTTGAAAATTTTATAGACTCAGGGGTAAGGGTTTTGGAGTGTGCCTGTGGTCCTTGTATAGGTATGGGAGGATCTCCAATAAGTGGAGGCGTGAGTGTTAGGACATTTAACAGAAATTTTGAGGGAAGGAGCGGAACTTTGGATGCCAGGGTATATCTTACTAGTCCAGTTACTGCTGCCCATGTGGCAGTATCTGGGAAGTTTGAAGATCCAGCCAAGTGGGGTAATCCCATATTTTTGGATTTGCCAGATACCATGCCTTCAATTAGAGATCATTTTATTTTTCCTCCTCATGATGTCACAGGCATAGATGTATATAGAGGGCCTAATATTGTTCCCCTATCTAAATTTGATCCATTGGGGGATGTAATTGAGAAAAAGGTTGCAATTATAGTTGGGGATAACATTACAACTGACCATATTTTGCCAGGAGGTGCAGAGATAACGTCTCTTAGGTCAAATATACCTGCCATAAGCGAATATATCTATTCAAGAGTTGATAAGGATTTTGTTTCAAGGGTGAAGGAATATGGTGGTGGAGTAATAGTTGGAGGGGAGAATTATGGTCAAGGGTCAAGCAGGGAACACGCAGCCCTGGCACCTAGGTATCTTGGTATACTCTGTATAATTGCAAAATCCTTTGCAAGGATACATAGGGGAAATTTGGTTAATTTTGGCATATTGCCCTTGATTTTAAAAAACAAAGAAGACTATGAACTTTTTGAAATTGGGCACTCTGTAGTAATTCCCATAAAAGAAATAGAACCAGGGGGAGATGTAGAAATAATAATTAAAGATTCTTCAAAAAGGGTTTGTGTTACAAACGACTTAAGTGAAGAGGAGCTTGAGATTATTTTGTCTGGTGGCAGATTATCTTATGTTAGACAAAAACTAATGAACAAAGGAGAGTAGATACATGTTAGATGGAATGAGAAAAAATGCACGGTCTTGGGGAATTAAGCTCATTTTTGGGGTCATTATATTGGTTTTTGTTTTTTGGGGGGTTGGCGGTTTTAGGGTTAATAAAAGAAGTGTACTTGCTAAGGTAAATGGAAAGCCAATAATGACCCGAGATTTTTTGAAGGCTTACCAAAGTGAATATGAAAGGATTTTAAAACAGCGTCCAAATTTAACCAGTGAAGATTTAAAGAGATTTGGGTTAAAAAAGGCAGTTTTTGATCAACTTGTAAACCAGGCGTTACTTTTGCAGGAAGCCAAACAATTAGGTGTCTTTGTATCTGATTCCCAGCTAAGGAATAAAATAACTTCCATGGATGTTTTTAAGGATAAGAATAAGGTGTTTGATCCCAAGAGATATGAGATGATTCTTGCATCAAATAATCTAACCCCAATGGAATTTGAAGGTCTTGTTGAAAGGGATATGAGGATTAAGGCCCTTAAGGAGTTAATTACATCCTCAGTCACTGTCTCAGATGAAGAGGTAAAGGACCTGTTTGATTTTATAATGAGGGAGGGAAAAATAGAATACCTGGAGTTTAGTCCCGAGAGTTATATGGACAAGGTCTCAGTATCAGATGATGAAATAAAAAAATACTACAATGAACATAGAACGGAGTTTAAGGAGCCAGAAAAGATACAAATAAAGTATATAAAGATCACACCAGATACCCTGGCTCCTCTTATGCAAGTGACAGATGAAGAGATAAGGTCTTATTATGAAAAAAATAAGTCCAAGTTTTTTGAACCAGAGCAGAGAAAAGTTGCCCATATTCTCATTAAAATAGATAAAAATGACAAAGATGGTAAAAAAGCCAAGAAAAAAATAATGGAATTGCTTAAAAGGATAAAAAAAGGGGAAGATTTTCATAAATTGGCTAAAAAATATTCACAAGGGCCCAGTGCCAAAAATGGTGGAGATATTGGTTGGATAAAAAAGGGTGAGACTGTAAAAGAATTTGAAAATCTGGCCTTTTCCCTGAAAAAAGGTGAAGTTGGTGGTCCTGTAAAGACAGTATTTGGATACCATCTTGTGTTGGTTGAAGATATAAAACCTGCCCACTATAAGTCTTTAAACGAGGTTAAGGGGGATGTAAAAGATATACTGGCCAGAGAAAAGGGAGCAGATAAGGTAGAGGAATTTCTGGACAAGGTATTGGATATTGTGTTTAATACAAACAATATTGATACAGCCGCAAGTAAATTAAATTTAACCGCCAAGACCAGTAAGCTTTTGTCAAAAAAAGATATGCAGAGTTTGTACAATATTAAGCCAGAAGATATTGATCAGCTTTTTTTAATGGAAAACAACAAGGTATATGAAAATCCAATAATAATAAAAAATGGGTATATGATAGTTAAAAAGATAAAGGATGTCCCAGAGCGGATTAAAAAATTAGATGAAGTTAAAGATGTAGTGTTGATTAAACTAAAGAAACAAAAGGCAGAAAGACTTGCAAGGGATACTGCGAACCTGGTATTGAATAAACTAAAGAAAGGACAGCTCCCAAAAGATTACAAGGGAAGAGTTAAGGACTCTGATTTTTTTAAATTATCAGATAGGTATATACCTGGTTTGGGTTCCAGTGGTCTTCTAGCTAAAGATCTCCTTTTGGCAAAGATAGATACATGGTTATCAAAAGTATATAAGGTGGATGATAAGTATGTGGTGGTAAAATTAAAAGAGATTAGGTCGCCGGACGAGAAATTGTGGGAAAAACAAAAAGAATTTTGGGAAAAAATGGCGAAAAACAGAAAAAAAGAAATTCTTTTTAATGATTTTCTAACTGGGATTAGAAAAAAGGCAAAAATAGAAATTTTAAACCCTGATTTTTTGCAGGGGTAGTGAAAATATATGGAGAAAACTAAGGTCTTAATACTAGGTGGTAAGAGGGGGCTTATTGGAAAGGCCCTCTCTTTTGTTTTTTCCAGGGATCCTGATTTTCATGTAATCATCCACGATAAGTCTGATTTTGATGTACTTGATTTTAAAAAGCTATCTGAGTTTTTAATAGATATCCATCCAGATATTGTTGTGAATGCTGTTTCCTATAATCTGGTGGAGCAGGCAGAGGAAAATCCTCAATTGGCGCATAGGGTAAATCAAAAGTTGCCCAAACAATTGGTGGAAATATTAGAAGACAGAAATACATATTTAGTTAACTTTAGTACATATATGGTTTTTGATGGTAAGAGGACCATACCATATCTAGAGGAAGATGGGCCAAATCCAAAATCGGTCTATGGTATGTCAAAATTAAAGGGGGAAGAGGCAATAATTTCTGGCCATCTAAAAAATTGGATTATTATCAGGACCTCTTGGCCCTTTGGCCCTTGGGCTGCAAATTATGTTGATGATATTATAAAACTGGTTATGCAAGAGGACAAAATTTGTGCGTGTCACAATAGGGTCTCAGCTCCCACATATACCCTTGATCTTGCTGAATATACCTGTAAGTTAATAAAAAAGAAGGCTAGAGGTATATTTAATGTGGTAAATAGTGGTCAGGCAAGTTTATGCGAGGTGGCCCAGGAAGTGATAACTCTTCTTGGACGGCAATGTATTGTTGAACCAATTATTGAGAAAGATAAAGAAAAAATAGACAAATTCCCAGAATATGGGGTATTAGACAATTCAAAGTTAATAGAGTTTTTGGGTGAAAAGCCCAGGTCCTGGATGCTCGCCTTAAGGGAATATATTTTTTCTCACTACAAACATGAAGTAGAGTTTGAAGATTAAAATAGGGCCAGAAGAGAAAAAATAGTCTCCTGACCCAACCATTTTGTTATTCTTCCTCTTCCTCTTGCTCTTCTTCTTCCAATTCCTGGTGGATCTTAAGAAGCTCTTCAAATCTAATGTCAGCGCCAAAAACCCCAATTATTTCCTCTTCTTCATTAAATATGGGCGATGAGACCGTGAGGCACAATTTTCCTGTATAAACAGACCTATAAAAATCGGTTATAAACATCTGGCCTGTTTGCATGGGCATTTTGAACCATTCTCTGTCTGAGTGGTCTTCTCCTTCAATAAGTTGTTTGAACCTTGCCCTGTCCTCTGGGTGACTTATGACCCATGTAAATAATCTACCATATTGGTCTGTAATGTATGCAAACTGGATAAAGGGATAATTGGACATTAGTTCATTGAACTTTTCCTGGATACTTTCTTTATCTAACTTTGTAATTCCTTCACACAGTCTTTCAATAATTTTTGCTGCTATCCTGTGGGCAGTTTCTTTGAGATAATCGAATTCAGACTGGAAGAATTCTGGAAGATATCTCTTGGCCAGGGCCATCATCTCTTCGTGTGACATGGAAGTGGTTCTACCCTTGTTATATTGTGCCATTATTTTCTTGTAGATATTGCCAACTGCTGGATGATTTTTGGTGATTTTTTTATCCTCTGGAAGCTTTAGGTGATGATTCAGCCAGTAGGCTATGCCAGCGCGTCCAGATTTATCAGTGATAATTATTGGAACAGGTCTTCCAAGTAAGTGATTTGTGTCAAATATGTTATATATTTCTTCGTTTTTGGACAGTCCGTCTACGTGGATTCCCGCACTGGTTGCATTAAAGTCTCTACCAACAAATGGGTAATTAGGTGGAATATTGTATTTGAGTTCTTTTTGAAAATATTCTGCTATCTCATTTATCACCTGGGTATTTGCAGCATCATCATCGCCTGTTATGGATATGTACTCGATTACAAGTGCTTCAATTGGGGCATTCCCTGTCCTTTCTCCAAACCCTAGTAATGTGCCATTGGCTGCCGAGCATCCGTAAAGCCACGCAGTGGATGCATTAATAAGTGCCTTGTGAAAGTCATTGTGTCCGTGCCATTCAAGCCATTTGCCTGGCACTTCCGCTTCATCAGTAAATGCCCTGATGATTTTACCAACACTCCTGGGTAATGCTGCACCAGCATAGGGTACCCCATAACCCATGGTATCGCATAGTCTGATTTTTACAGGCATGCCACTTTGTTTTGACAATTCCATTAATTTTTGTGCAAATGGGATACAAAAGCCATATATATCTGCCCTGGTTATGTCTTCAAAATGACAACGTGGTATAATTCCAAGTTCAAGTGCCATTTCTATTACTTCAAGGTAATCCTCCATGGCCTTTTTTCTATCTTTCCCCAACTTGAGATAGATGTGATAGTCTGATACTGAGGTAAGCATCCCTGTTTCTTTTAGGTCCATTTGTTTAACAAGCTTTAAGTCCTCTTTGTTACACCTTATCCATCCAGTTATTTGTGGGAATCTATACCCTTTTAACTGACACTCTTCTACTGCCCTTTTGTCCTTTTTAGAGTAGAGGAAAAATTCTGACTGCTTAATTAAACCACTCCTACCGCCCAGTTCATGGAGAAGGTCAAAAATTTTACTTATTTGCTCCACTGTATAGGGAGGACGTGCCTGTTGGCCATCTCTAAAAGTGGTATCAGTTATCACCATTGGTTCTGCAGGTCTTGGCATTACAAAGGTGTCGTCAAAGCTTATCCTACATACTTTTTTATATGGATATAGTTGTCTGAATAACTTGGGCTCTTCAGGATTTATTAGATCAAGACGAGTACCCAATGACTTTAGATGTAAAAATGAATAGCTCATACCTCTCTCCTATAGGTTTTAGTTATAAGTTATATGCCCTAAAGAGAAAATATTGTAATATGAAATTACAATATGGCTATACAATAAAATAAATTAGGGCTATCTTTCTGTATGGTTAAAATTCCAACCAATAAATCTATAGGCCTGGTGAAAATATATAGACCTTATTCATGGTTTGGAATCCATAAAATTATTGTGGGGCCAGATAGTTGGCCCCTAAAATTTTGGCGGGAGATAACTGGAAATTTTTATTTAAAGCCCCAGTTAAGCTCTGCTCTTAAATTCGCTGGGATATTTGCATCCATTGGAGGAAGATATGGTCTAGGTGCCCCAGCGGACTTCCTGCTCATTTTAAGGTCTTCTAAAGAAAATTCTCTTGGGATCCTGAATACTTGACCTGGATAGATCAAATCTGGATTCTTGATCTTGTCTCTATTGGCCTTGTAAATAAGTGGCCACATAAAGGGATCATTATAAACCTGTTTGTATTCTGCTATCCACCACAAACACTCCCCTTTTACCACTGTATGTGAGGTGGGAAGATTTTTGTAATTCATTTTGTAGAGTTCCTCTGGTGTGGGAGTTTCTTTTACAACAGTCTGAGGTTTTGGTTGAGGCTTTGTCTCAACCACCTGTTTTTTTACTGTGGCTTCTTTTTTTGGAGTAACAGCTGCAGTTTTTTTCTTTTTAAAAAGAGAACAGCCTGACGTTACCATTAACAGGCATACAAGTAATACTGTAGCAATTTTTCCACCCTTAACCATAGTAGACCTCCTAAATTTTTTCCTTAGGTTTCCTTATTATCATGCTGAAGATATTCTTAACCCATTTTTTTTATTTTATCAAATAAATTTTTATACATTAATCACTAAAACAACGAGTTGACTTTGTTTTTTCCGTGTGCTATGTGCTCTTACCAGGTTTGTGAATAAAGGAACAAGGGGATGTTCTTTAAAAAATGGGATAACGAGTATATAAATAGCCTCATGAAGGCAAGTGTGGTGGGTATACATCTGGTAACTGCCACATTTGTTGGTCTTGCAATTGGCTATTTTCTGGATAAATGGCTTGACACAAAGCCCATTATGACCATTATTTTTCTGCTTTTTGGAATTGTTGCAGGATATAAAAATATGTATATGGAGATAAAGGGAATACATGGAATGGGCAAGAAAAAGGATGGAGACAAAAAAAGTGAGTGATTTTTTAGATCCTTACATTGCATCTGAACCAGTGGTGAGGTGGATTGTAAGGGTTCAGTTGGTTCTTTTGAGTGTGGGAATGGTATTGTTCTTTTTTGCTCATGGAGTTGTATGGGCAGGTTCATTTTTAGTAGGAGGTCTTTTGGTCTTTTTTAATTTTATAGTGTTGGCTCGGATTTTACCAAACTTAGTTGTTAGCAAAGACAGTCGGGCGTCAATATTTTCTTTGCTTTTTAGTTTTTATTCAAGGTTAATCTTTACAGGAATTGTATTACTTGTATGTATTGTATTTTTGAGAATGCCCATATATCCTCTTATTGTGGGACTTTCTACTATTATAGTGGGTATAATTTTTTGGATAGTTAGATATATCTTTACAACCAAACACAAGGAGGCAGAAGGTTATGTCAGAAGTAGCTCCTCACGTATTGCTTCTTGAAAAATTGATGGATGTATTGGGCCTTGTTGATAAGCATGGTCATAGCTTGGTCCCTCAGCACATCCTATATACTTGGCTTGTTATGTTGATTTTGATTTGTCTAGCATGGTTTGGAACCAGGAGGTTGTCCATGGTTCCAAGGGGGCTTCAAAACTTTTGGGAGATAATAGTGGGAGGAATGGAGGATTTTGTGTATTCAAACATGGGTCCTTCTGGTGCAAGGGTATTTCCTCTACTCATGACTATTTTTATATTTATTCTGTTTTGTAATTTTATAGGACTTTTCCCAGGCTGTAATGCCCCAACTGCAAACTTAAATACCAATGCAGCAATGGCCCTTACAGTTTTTGTATGGTACAATATTTTGGGATTAAAGGAACACGGTGCAAAATACATTAAACACTTTACAGGCCCAATTGCATGGTTGATGCCCCTTATGTTGCCAATAGAGATCTTGAGCCATTTGGCAAGGCCACTTTCTCTCACAGTTCGTCTTTTTGGAAATATCTTTGGTGAGGAACTGGTCCTTTTGCTCTTCTTTATGTTGCTTCCAGTAATAGCCACGTTGCCAATATACTTTTTATATGGACTTGCTGATACAATCCAGGCATTTATATTCTTTATGTTGTCTATGATTTACTTTAAGATGACCTTTGAGGAAGCCCATTAACTTTAGGGGGAAATGGTCTTTGTAGGCCTTTTAAACAAATATAAATTTTTAAGGAGGAGTTTGTTATGCGTAAGGTTTTGTTCACTCTCTTAAATGTAGTAGCTGTTCTCTGTGCTGCATCAGCAGCCTTTGCAGCTGAGGGAGCTGTGGCACCTCAGGTGGTTTCAATGATTGCCATTGGAACTGCAATTGGTATGGGTCTTGCCGCTCTGGGATGTGGAATTGGAATGGGTTTTGGACTAAGGGGCGCTTGTGAAGGAACCGCCAGAAATCCTGATGTAAGTGGTAAGATCACAGTTACAATGCTCATTGGTCTTGCAATGATCGAGTCTTTGGCAATTTATACCCTTGTTATTGATTTGATCATTCTCTTTGCTAACCCATATCTATAATTTTTGGGTAATGGAAGTTGAAAGAGGGGGAATTGTGTCCCCCTCTTTTTTATGTTTGTTTTGTGAATTTTTTCTCAAATAAGATTGTCCTAATGTTGAAAAAAGAGAGAATACCCAAAGTCACTATACACAGGATGGCTGTGTATCTTCAGGTGTTAGAGGAGCTCCATAGAGATGGGGAAGAAGTGATTTCTTCCAGTAAGCTTGCAGAGCTCTGTGGAGTCAATTCTTCTCAAATAAGAAAAGACCTGGCCTATTTTGGGGAATTTGGTGTTAGGGGTGTAGGATATTTTATTAAGGATTTGATTGCGTCTATTAATCACTTTTTAGGACTGGGCAAGGTATGGAATTGTGCCATAGTTGGCATGGGTAACCTGGGTAGAGCAATTTTAAGACACAAGGGCCTTCCAGAGAGGGGTTTTAGGATAGTTGGCGCTTTTGACTGTGATCCATTTAAAATAGGGGAAAAGGTTGGTGACCTGGAAATCATATGTACAAGGCGTCTTAAAGAAAGGGCAAGGGAACTGAATATTGAGATTGGCATAATAACAACCCCTCCAAATAGGGCACAGCGCGCTGCAAACCATATTGTTGAAGCAGGGATCAAGGCAATTGTTAACTTTGCGCCCACCAGGATTTCTGTACCAGAGGACGTAATTGTGGACTATGTTGATTTTTCAACCCATCTCATATACCTATCCTTTAATCTTTCTCGAACTAAAAAGAATATTTAATTGACCTTTTTTTTCTGCGTTGATACCTATATCTACCAGCTATTTTGTAAAAATAGGGGAGTTATGGATAGGGGCAAATATACTTTGATTTTTTTTGTTATGTTTCTTTTAATTTTTGCCATTATATGGCACATTCCCCCTTTTTGTAATTACACAGATCCCTCTAAATTAAGGTCTCTTTTCCTTAGGCTGGAACAATCTCCCTTTCTATATCCTTCTATTATATTGGCTTTTATTGTTGCAGGTATTACCATGTTTCCTGTGACGGTTCTGACCACTGCTACAGCACTTTTCGTTGGGATTGAAAAGGGTCTTATTCTCTCCCTCACAGGCTGTATCGTGAGTGCGGTTTTTACCTTTTGTGTTGTTAGATCTCTGGGTTCAAGTGCCAAGGAATACCTGTTATCTAAGGAAAAGATTAAAAAGCTAAATAAACTCATTAGTGAAGATGGAGTCACTTCAATTATGATTCTTAGGATGGTTCCAATTGGATACACAATAATTAGTGTCACTGCTGCATTATCAGACATAAAATTTTCAAAATATATTTTGGGTACAATAATAGGAGTGTTTCCCGATTTAGTCCTCTGTATATTTTTGGCAGGTAGCCTTCACAACATAATAGTTACTGGGAACAGCCGATACATCTTTTGGATAGTGATTGTAGGGATCTTATTTATTGGTCTATGGTCATATCTTTTAAAGAATTTTGTAAAAAGGTTTAAAAAAATCGAGTGGTAGTAAAAGGGGTAGATATGCCAGATTTAAAAAATAGCCTGGGATGGCAATATATACAAAAGACGAAATTTAGCAGAGAGAATATTTATACCTTAAAAAGACCAAGAATATATCCCAGTGCGCCTTTCAAGTTTTATCCAGATGCAGAAACCTATGATTTGCCAGTGCCATGTGAGTTAAACACTGATTTGATTTCACTTATTGCAACAAGGAGATCTCATAGGGAATTTAAAAAACAGGTCATTAATCTTAAAGAACTCTCAACTATACTTTGGTCAGGTTATGGTGTTAGAGAGAAGACTGGAGACTTTTATTTTAGAAATGTCCCATCTGCTGGAGCACTATACCCCAATGAAGTTTATGTATTTCCCTTTAATGTGGACGGATTAGTTAGGGGTGTATACCACTACTTTCCAAAGGACCATTTATTGGAATTAATTAAAAGGGGGGATTTTAGCCACCAACTAGCCCATGCATCCTTGGGTCAGGGTTTTGTATCAAAAGGCGCTTTTACCATTGTGTTTTCAGCAGTTTTTAGGAGAAACATGGCAAAGTATGGGCATAGGGGACTGAGATATATTCTACTTGATGCAGGCCACATTGCCCAGAACATGATAATTGCAGGAGAGGCCTTGTCCATTGGGAGCTGTCCTGTAGGGGCGTTTTTTGATGATGAGGTAAACAACTTGCTTGAAATAGATGGGGAAGAAGAGAGTGTTGTGTACATGGTGGCCTTTGGAAAGAAGTTGGTAAATTAAGTAACCACTGGGGGATATATGGCTCTTAGAAATAGTTATCTGGGTAATATCTATTACACCCTCTTACAAAAATTTATTGTCCCTAAACTCAAGGAAAGTGGGTTGGGCCCAAATAAAATTACAATAATTGGCGGGGTAGTATCCCTTATGGTACCCCTGGGATTTTATTTTTCTCCTCTAATAGGAGCCATGCTAATTTTAGTCTCAGCTATATTCGATAGCCTGGATGGGCAAATTGCAAGGAGTATGGGAGAAAAAAAATTTGGTGCATTTTTAGATTCAACTGTGGACAGGGTGTCTGATTTTTTTTATCTCATGGGACTTATGATAGTTTCCGGAAACACGTCAAAAAGTTTAATTCTTACATTTTTGATTTTTATTGCCCTTGTGTTGACCCTTTTGTTTAGTTACACAAAGGCCAGGATTGAAGGCCTTGGTGGGAGCTGTAATGTGGGTTTTATGGAGAGGGCAAAAAGGGTTATATATCTTATTGTATTAAGTGTGTTTATCCCATTTTTTAACAGCTCTAGCCTTATTTTATATGGGATTATAGTGTACAACTTTTTACTTATCTATTCAATTTATCAGAGGATTTTGTGTGCAAAAAAAGTTTTAAAATAGGGGAGATGTACTCCCCTATTTTTATTTTAGCATTTTAACTGCACAAAATTCTCCACACATAGCACATTCTTCCTTGGATGCAAATTTTTCCCGCCTCTTTTTTATAATATTTGGATCCAGTGCATGTTCTATGATTTTATTCCAGTTTAACTCATTTCTTGCCAAAGAGATCATTTTGCTTCTATTTTTTGCATCTTTATACCCAAGTGCAATCTCTGCAGAGTTGGCTGCTATCAAAGATGCCATGACTCCTTGGTAAACATCATTTTCATTTGGCAATGTAACGTGTTCTGCTGGGGTAACACAACATAGAAAATCTGCACCTGCATATGCTGCGAGTGCTCCTCCAATGGCACCAGTAATGTGATCATAGCCTGCGGCTACATCTGTTGTTAAGGGACCTAACACATAGAGGGGCGCATTGTGACAAATGGTCTTTATGGTTTTAATCTGGGCTATTACCTGATCAAGGGGTACATGTCCAGGACCTTCGATCATAACCTGGACTCCCATGCTCCACGCCTTTTTTGTGAGTTCGCCAAGTATAATAACTTCTTCTATCTGAGCCCCATCTCCAGCATCGCATATTGCACCAGGCCTTAGGCCATCACCAAGGCTTATAACCACATTGTACTTGAGGCAGATATCAAGGAGCTTATCAAAATTGGTGAAAAGGGGATTTTCCTTGTTGTTTGCTTCCATCCACTTTGCTAAAATAGACCCTCCCCTTGATACAATCCCAATGGCCCTGTCCCTGGCCATCCTAGCTGCCCTTTTGCTCACCCCACAGTGAAGGGTCATAAAGTCAACCCCTTGCTCAGCCTGTTTTTCAATTTCTTCTAATAGTTCGTTTTCTGAGATTTGACTTACGTCTTTGCCCCTTTTTATGTATTTTTGGGCAACGCTGTAGATTGGAACTGTTCCCACTGGAACAGGGGATTTTTCTATAATTTGCCTGCGGATTGAGTCTAAATCTCCTCCAGTGGATAAATCCATAACTGTGTGTGCCCCTGCCCTTAAGGCAGCCTCTAATTTTGATAACTCTAGCTTCACATCACAGAGAAAGGGAGATGTACCTAAATTTGCGTTCACTTTTATTTTTGAAGGCTGGCCAATTAATGTGGGAGTTACAGATCTATGGTTTGGGTTGCATAGGACAACCATTTCTCCCCTGTTCACATATCCTTTTATGTCATCAAAGTTTAATCCTTCTGTTTTATAAAAATAATCTCTGTTATTAGTGAGTATGTCCTGTAATATGTTGTTTTTATCAAGCATGAAATTTTTCCTCCAAAAATCTGTTATATTTCTCCCACACTAGCTATTTATTGTTTGGTCCATATCCGTCTACCTTTTCCCAATTTGAAACTGGACTCAAACACATTTTCCATAAATGATTTACTATTTTTAATGGAATCTATAATAGGAAGTCCCTTTGCAAGATTTGCAGCTATTGCAGAAGAAAGAATACATCCTGTTCCATGTACTTCTGCCTTATGGAGCATTTGCCCGGAAAATTTTAGGACAGATCTTCCATGGAACAAAAAATCTGTACCTTTATTTTTATTCGCCAAATGCCCGCCTTTAATCAATACATATTTTACGCCTAACTTCTGTATCTTTTCTGCTGCTTCAAGGATTTCATCTTCATTTTTTATTTTAATTCCAGATAAGATACTTGCTTCAAAAATATTTGGGGTAATTATATATGTAATTGGAATTAGATTATTTATTAGCAAATTTAAGCCTTCATCTTGCAATAATCTATAGCCAGAAGAAGATATGATAACAGGATCCAGTACGATTTTCTTTATGTTGTATTCTTTTAATATATTACTAACTGCTAATGCTATTTTTTTTGAGAACAACATCCCAATTTTGACTGCATCTATCTTAAAATCGTCTAGTATTGCCTTTAATTGTGAGGCAACCACATCGTCAGGTAATCCATATACATCAAAAACTTTCTGGCTATTTTGTGACGTAATGGCCGTTATTACAGATAAGCCATGGACTCCATGTTCCCAAAATGTTCTTAGATCGATTTGGACCCCAGCACCAGAGCTGGGGTCTGATCCTGCTATTGTCAAGGCAATAGGAATATTTTCCATTGTTTATTTTATTCTTTTGATTATTTCTTCAGCTACTTTTACACCAGATAACAGCATACCCCCAAAAATGGGTCCCATCCTATATGAGCCAAAACACGCATTTGCTGCCATACCAGCCACAAATACACCTGGAAACACTTCCTTGGTATTGTCAATTGTATGGGCTTCTGCAACCTCCGCCCACATGGACTTCTCTCCTTCAATTTTTCCACTTGGAGTAAAAAGCCTCACATCATTTTTTTGAATGAGTGTATTTACAACCTCCAGGTCATGCCCTGTTGCTTCTATTAAGTATTTGCATTTTATTACTACAGGGTCCACATGAAGTCCTGCAAGTTCAACTGGGGATGAATTCACAACAATACCAGTTACCCTTTTTTCTCCATCTATTACCCTTAACACCACGTCCTCAACAGACATGCAGTTAAAAATTTTTGTCCCAGCTAGGGCAGCTTTTGCAGCTAGCTGAGTGGTTGCCAGGACTGCATCTGCAGTGTAATATCCTTTTTTATATTCTTTGCAGGGTATACCTGCTTCATCTAATATGTGTTTACCTTCCTCCTGGACCACAATAATGTTCCAGGTTACTCCGCCTCCCCACATGCCACCGCCAATGGAGAGCTTTCTCTCAAAAATTGCTACATTAAGTCCTTTTTCTGAAAGCTTCCATGCACAGGTAAGTCCAGAGGGACCAGCACCCACTATGGCCACATCCAGGTCAATTGCAGATTTGAATTTTTCAAAGAAAGTAGTGGCAATAGCTTCAGTTACAATGGTTTCTTCAATAGGCATATAAAAACTCCTTTTTTTGATTGTTAAAAGAATGGGAATGGTTCGGATGCATCAGTGGGCGGGGCCCTGGCATCCTTCCGAATTCCCTACGCCAGTATTACCTGGATCAGGTTCCATGGGTATGATCTCAGCCCCACGCCATATGGGGGCACCCCAATCGGAAGCCCAGGATGAATGACCAATATGTTAATTAATAGATCTGTTCATTGCAAGGTCTAATTTTTTCTTTCTCTGTTCATACATTCAGGGACCTTAAAACCACCTTTGCCCTTTGGAATGCCCTTTGGTCTAATAGATGCTGCTGAGATCTTTTTTCTCAATTTTTTAGAACCACATTTTGGGCAAATTGGAGAAATTTCTTCCTTTGGTAAGATTACCAGTTCAAATTCATTTGAGCAATCTAAACATTTAAATTCATATATGGGCATGGTCCTCCTCCTTAAAATTGGTATTCATTTGCAGAATCCAAGAAACACTATACACTGAAATCCATTTTTTCAAGTTGATTTTTTTGTCAATATTTTCTTAAATAATGTAATCTGCTTATTTCTTTAGCGCCGATTTATGGACCAAGGGATTAGTGAATAGTGAGTAGTGGAAGGTAGAAGGGTTGAAACCTTGAACTTAACACTTTGAACGTTGAACCTTGAACATTGGGATATGAGCCATGTACAAAGATTATTATGATGTTTTAACACCTTTTGAGATTTTAGATAATGGTTGTGGTTCAATACCTGATGAAGGAGAGTGTTTTCGTCTTTGGGATGAATATGAGATGATGGAACACATAAAGGGACACAGTATCATGGTAGCAAAAGTGGCCCTGGAGATATCCCTTAGGTTGAAACAAAAGGGTTATTTAGTGGATGAAAAATTGGTATATGCAACAGGACTTTTACATGATATAGCAAAGACATACACCATAAAAAATGGGGGATACCACAGCCAGCTTGGAGCTGTGTGGATGTTGGATAGGACAAAAAATTATGCCATAGCCCATGGAATATTGCACCACGTGTTTTGGCCTGGTCCTATTGATTTTAAAAGGTTTTGGCTTCCTTTGATTATAATATATTCTGATAAGAGGGTTAACCATGACAAGATTGTCAGTTTAGAAGATAGACAAAAATACATACTTAAAAGATATGGTTGGACCTATGAGAGGATGCAGAGGATCCTCTATTCCTTTAAACAGGCAAGGTTGATTGGGGATAAATTAACAAAAATTATGGGGGTAGATGTAAATGCGTGTACTTTTAATAGCAGGGGGATGGTCAGCTGAGAGGGATGTTTCTTTAAGTGGAGCAGAGTTTATTGAAAAGGCACTTACAGACCTTGGACATGAGGTGATTTTCTTTGATCTAGCAAAGGATTTAGAGAATTTACCTAAAATTGCCAGGGAAGTTGATTTTGCATTTATAAATTTACATGGATCTCCTGGAGAGGATGGTTTGGTGCAGGCTATGCTAGATCTTTTTGAATGCCCATACCAGGGAGCAGGTCCAGGTCCTTCAATGATAGCCTTAAATAAGGTGTGTACCAAGGTGATTTTTAAGGAAAATGGGATACTCACCCCTAAATGGGAGTTTATTCCCATGCCCCCTGGCAACGATTGGACTCCCATGCTGGAGTTTCCCGTGGTTGTTAAACCAAACAGTGGTGGCTCAAGTGTTGATATTGAGATAGTGGATAGTAAAGAGGGTTTGTTTTCTGCTATGAAAAAAATTTTAGACCAGAGAGAGGGGGTATTGTTAGAGGAAAAAATAGATGGCATGGAGATCACATGTGGTGTTTTGGGAGACAACTCCCTCCCTCCAGTATTAATTGAACCAGGCTCTAAGTCTGATTTTTTTGATTATTACAGTAAGTACACCAAGGGTGCGGCAAAAGAGATCTGTCCTGCTCCAATTTCTGAAGATTTAAGTAAAAAGATAATGGATCTTGCCCTTAAATGCCATAAGGTTTTGGGACTTTCAGGATATAGCAGGACAGATTTTATTGTACAGGGCAATGAGATCTATGCATTAGAGGTAAATACCTTGCCTGGAATGACTGAGACCAGTCTCCTTCCCCAGGAGGCTGCTGCTATTGGTATTGATTTCAAAGGGTTAATTCAAAGGCTAATTGAGCTTGGGATGAGGAGGTAGTAGATGGATAATGGATTTTATAAACATATTTTGGTAATGACTGATTTTAGTGAAGATTCCTTGTATGCAGTTAAGATTGCTGGAAAGCTGGCAAAAATGTCTGGATGTAAGCTTACAATTTTACACGTTGCCCACGACGAGAGCCAACTCTCTTTATTTGGTGGTGAAGATTTTCTAAAAAAAGTAATTGAGAGGTTAGATGAAGAGATAGATTCAAAATTTGAAAATTTAAAAGAGGAAGTCAGTATTTTAAAGCAAATAGAGGTAACCAAGAAGATCAGGCGAGGGATACCATACGTAGAGGGACTGTTAGAAATAGAAAAAGGAATATATGACCTTGTGGTTATGGGATCCCATGGCAATACCAGTATTAAAAAATTTTTTTATGGGAGTACAGTTGAAAAGGTTGCCAGGAGATCTCCTGTAAGTGTGCTGATAACCAGAAGGCCAAGGTCCAAATAGACCCTGGCCCTATTTTTTTATCCTGCAAAAGATATCTCAGTCCTCATCCTGATCTTTTGTATGAGCAGTACAAACCCAAATAGTGCAAGACCTGGGACATACATAAGGTATTTTAACTTTGGTGATAAATGTAGAAGATCAATTCCTATTTGAGGGTTAAAAAGAATTAAAGCTGCAGCCAGGAGAAACGGGATATCATACCATTTATTCCTGGTTATGAGCCAGCCCTGAAGCACGCTTGTAAAGGCAAAAGCAGCAAATACTGCCATTATAAATATTAAAATTCCCAGGCTCCAGCTGTTTATGTGGTGGAGTATTAGATCAGGATTGAATACAAACATAAAGGGAATTATGGCAGTTCTCATATCATATAAAAATCCTTGTAAGCCAGTTGGGATTGGCTCTGAATCTGCCAGTGCTGCTGCTGCATATGACGCAAGGCCAACTGGCGGAGTATCGTCTGCCAATATCCCGAAGTAAAAGCAAAATAAATGGGCTGCCATAAGAGGGATAAAATATCCATACCTACTTCCAACTTCAACAATAACTGGAGCAGTAAGTGATGCCATGACAATATAGGTTGCTGTAGTTGGTAGTCCCATTCCAAGAAGTAAAGATGCAATTGCTGTAATGAGTAGGAGGAGAAAGATATTCCCCTGGGCGAGTTGTTCCACTATCTCAGTTATCATGCTTCCTATGCCTGTATTCACAAGTCCTACTATGATACCAGCAGAAGCACATGCAAGGGCCACAGAGATCATATTTCTGGAGCCACCAACAAACCCATCACCTATTAATTTAAATCCATTTTTTATCCCAGTGAGGATGAAATTTTCTGAGCTTCCCTTTTTCTTCAATGCAATTATTTCCTGTATAAATATTATGGCTGCAAGGACTAAAATGGATCTAAAGGCTGCAAGTTCTGGCGAATGTCTAAGAACCACCAGTTCCCACACCAAAAGTCCAATTGGAATTAGATAGTGGGCACCATTTTTTATTGTTTCCCAGAAACTGGGTATTTTTTCTGGTGGTAGACCTTTCATACCTAGTTTACTGGCCTCTAAGTGTGTTACAAAGAACAGGGCAAAATATGATACAAAAGCAGGAATGGCTGCTGCCTTTACTACATCAATATATGGGACGTTTACATATTCTGCAATAATAAATGCAGCAGCACCCATAACAGGTGGCATGAGCTGTCCATCTGTACTTGCTGCCACCTCTGTTGCTGCAGCCTTGGTAGCAGGATACCCCACACTTTTCATAAGTGGGATGGTAAATGTTCCAGTGGTAACGATATTGGCTATACTGGATCCTGACACAAGTCCAGTCAATGCACTTGATACAATGGCTGCCTTGGCAGGGCCCCCTTTAAATTTACCAAGGAGAGAAATGGCCAGATCTATAAAAAATTTACCTGCACCAGCCTTTTCCAACATGGATCCAAGGAGCACAAACAAATAAACTATGGTTGCTGAAACACCTAAGGGTATACCAAATATCCCCTCTGTGGATAGGGATATCTGGCTAACATATTTAGATAAATTCACTCCCTTATATGCAAGTACATCTGGCATGTATGGACCAAAAAATGCGTATAATGAAAAAATTATTGCTATAATTGAAAGGGCTGGTCCAATCGATCTTCTTGTTGCCTCAAGGAGCAAAATAACCATGAGCAGTCCAATTACAATGTCCCGTGTAATGGGCGATCCAGACCTCATTGCAAGTCCATTGTAATCTAAAACAATGTAGAGAACAGATAGTGCCCCTCCTATGGCAAAGACATAATCGATTAATGGTATCTTATCTGTTACACTTAAGAATTTTAGACCCCTTTTGGGCTTTTTAAATAGGGGTATAGTTAAAAATACAAGGGTAATTGCAAAGGCAAGGTGTATGGCCCTAACATATGTACTGTTCATTATTAAAAAACTTGCAAGAGACAGCTGAAAAAGGGCCCAGGATATTGCAATTGTGTTAAACAGATATCTCTCAAATGGCCTAAACTGCCTGAGTTCCCCAGTCTCTTCCTTTAGGATCTCTTTAGCTTTTTCCACTCTATCAACCATAATTCCCTCTTGTATTTCTTAAGTAATAAGAAGGAGAGACTACTAGTCTCTCCTTCTTAAAAGTTAAGTTTTATAGTTTGAACTTATTGTAAGTATTTTAAATATTTCTTTTTGTATTTTGCAGGGATTAGTTCTGGTTTTAGGTATTTTATAAGGCCAGATTCTTTGTAATACTTAAGCGCTCCCCTGTGGATTGGTGCAGTTAAACCCTGGAGCATATTTTCTTTTGTTAGAACAGCATAGGCAGGATGTAGTTTTTTAAATGCTTCAAAATTATCAAATACCTCTTTTGTAATCGCATATACGATTTTTGGGCTTACTTTTTTAGATGTAATAAAGGTTGCTTTTACTCCAATGGTTGGGATGTCTTCTTTATTTACTGCATCAGGATAGAACTTGTGAGGAATCAAGGACTTTGCGTAATAGGGATATTTTTTTAAGAGCTTTTCAACAGGCTCACCAGTAATTGGCACTATCTTTACTTTAATCCTTCCTGCTGTAGCCTCTTTTATGTTACCATTTGGATGTCCCACAGTATAGAAAAATGCATCAATCCTCTCATCTTGCAAGAGTGATGGGGCTTCAACTGCCTTTGCATATTCTGCCTTTATGTCTTTGTTTTCATCTAATCCAAAGGCAGCAAGCACGTCCCTTGAATTCTGGAGCTGTCCTGATCCTGGATTACCCAGATTTACCCTTTTACCTTTTAAATCCGCAGGGGAATTAATGCCAGAGTCAGCCCTTGCCACAAGGGTTATTGATTCTGGATGGATGGAGAATACGGACCTTAAGTTTTTCTGGGGTCCCTTGTTTTTCCATTCAGCAAGGCCATACCACGCCTGGTACTGTCTATCAGACTGGGCAATACCAAATTCCAGGTCCCCAGATAGTACTGCATTGATGTTGTATACAGATCCAGCTGTGGACTCTACTGTTACTTTTAAGTGATATTTTTTGGATTTTTTATTGACTATTCTACTTATGGCACCTCCTGTTGGGTAGTATACCCCTGTGACTCCCCCTGTACCAATGGTTACAAATCTGGTCCTACTAAAACTACTGGGTGCCCAGATCAAAGTGACGCATAGAGCCAAAATAATTGATAAAATTTTTTTCATAACCTCTCCTCCTTATAAGTTAAAATATTTAGTAAAAAATCACCAAACCCATTATGGTAAAGGTAATTGATATGGATAATAAGGGTAATAGGTGATGATTGTCAACATAGATGTAAAACAGTGTTTATTGATATAAAAATTTGGATATAAGATCTTTTTGTTTTGGACAGGCTACAGCTTTTTAAAAGGCTTTTTTTGTTCTTCTTTGGCAAGTAAATAGACCCTTATTTTATGGCTTCTGGGAAATTCTCTCTTTAATACTTTTTTTAAGTGTTTTTTCAGTTGGTCCTGGGATAAATGTATCTTCTCTTGGTAAAATCCATCTTCTTTGACCAGGAAGGATTTATCACCTGTTTTTTCAAATAGTACAGATCTGTTTCTTTTGTAAGGTCTGAGTTCTAATTTTTCCCCAATTTCTAGTTTTTTCAATTTTGATATAATGTGGGGTATACAACTTTCTTTGTGTAGCATTTAGTCTTTTATAATATGTTAAAATAAGGTAACTTTAGCCTTCAGTATGGAGAAAGTTGTAAGCAGTATTCTCTCAGGTATGGACGATTTAATAATGAATTCCTCTGTACTGTGATCCCTTCCCCCCACAGGTCCCATTCCATCTATTACCGGTGTGTTACACCTTGCAATAAAGTTGGCATCTGACACACCAGGCCTCACTTGAGGGTCAACTTTTACTCCAGCATCCTTAGATGCTTCACGTATCACTTCATACAATCCCATATTTTGTTCAGGCTCCATACAGGGTCTCTTTGATGTTATGGAAAAAATTGAACTCACTCCTGGAGTTTTGTTATTTTCACAAATGTTTCTTACTTTTTCCATGAGCTCATTTTCCTGGTGTTCTTTAGAGAACCTGAAATCAGCTAAAAGTGTGCATGATTCTGGAACTGTGTTTGGACCAATACCACCTTCAATTTTTCCTGCATTGGCAGAGATTCCATTTTCTTTGTCATTTAATTCCTCGATTTCTATTATTTTGCGTGCCATCTCCAGGATTGCCGAAGGTTTATTTTGTATACTATAAGCTGCATGGGATGCCTGTCCAGTGGTTTCAATCTTAAGACCAATCTTTCCCTTTCTTCCAACTACAACTTCTCCATTTTCTCCAGCCCCTTCAAATACAAAACCGCACCTTGCTTTTCTTGCATATGATTCAATTAACTCCTTTGAATGGATTGAACCTATTTCTTCGTCTGAATTTATCAAAAACACAACTGGCAGGTCTTTGAGTAGGCCCAAATGTCCTAAATAAATTAGTGAAAAGAGGGCCACAATAAGCCCTCCCTTCATATCAAATACCCCAGGCCCAAAGATTTTTTCTTTACTTTCAAGAAATTTGTTAAATCCAAGGTCTTCAGGAAAGACTGTATCAATGTGTCCCATTAAGAGGATATAGTTTTTACTAACATTTGATATAACCAGGTTCCTGTTTTTTTGTTCAATATTAAGTGATGTTGGAACATTATTTGCTAATATCTCCAAACAGTTATAAATACCATCTAAGTTATATGAATATGTGTTAATTTCTACAATTTTTCTAAAGAAAGAAATTAAATTCATTTCATTTTTTGAGTAAAATGAAGAAAATTTATTTTTTATACCTGAAAAAGGAAAATTCTTTATTTGAGTATTCTTTTTTGTCTGCATCTGGATATTTTACCTCTTCTCCACTCCATGGTTTTTTTAAGATAATATTCCCATTATCACGTCCCACTACATTGGACCTGTGCAGGGGTATTTTCCCTCCAGCTGTTGCAATATATCTTGGTATTGCATCGCCAGAGATATTTCCATACATGCCTTCCACAATGTCCTGGCCAACTTCAATTGGTACCCTTAAATGAGCAAATTGTGGATTCCTGTAACTGCAATTAAAGATATAATACGGCCTTACATAGGCCTCTTGAATTACCTCACAGAGTTTCCACATCTTCTCCTTTGTATCATTAACACCTTTTAGAAGCACTGCCTGATTTAAAACTGCCATCACCCTTTTGGATATATTTTTAAAGGCCTTTTTTGAGACAGGGGTGATTTCCTGGGGGGTGTTGATCTGGGTCACCACCCTAACTGGCTTTTTGTCATTGCTCTGTTCTAAAATATCCAATAATTCATTATCTATCCTCTGGGGGGTTGTAACAGGTATCCTTGTGCCAAGCCTCTTCAGCTTTACATGGTCTATTTTATCCAACTCATCTAAAATCCACTTGATGAGTCTATTGGGCAAAATAAAGGCATCTCCTCCTGTTATTAAAACGTCCCTTATATTCTGGTTTTTTCGGATGTAATCAATTGCCTCTTCATATGCCTCTTTTTTGTAAATTCTGTCTTTTTTACCTATATGGGCAATTCTGAGACAATGTGTACAATACATTGCACACATGTTGGTTGATTTTATGGTGAGAACCCTTGGATAAAATTGGTCAATTAACCTTGCAGGGGAATGGTCTGCTGCAACTGGAGGGATCTCCACTCCCACATTGTCAACCATCTCACCTGTTGGTACACACTGGATAAGTACTGGATCATCTAGTTTATTTGGCATAATCAACGACGCATAGTATGGAGTTAGCCTCATCCTGTATTTTTTTGTTACCCTAAGAATATCTGAAAAGGCCTTTTCAGGGAGTTTTAACACCTTAGATAGGGTGTCCACATCCTGGATTACGTTTTTGATCTGTCCCTGATAGGTATTAAATTCTTCTTCTGAGATGTTTAACGCCTTTTTTATACGTTCTTTATTTTCCAAAATCTGGTCCCATAGTTCTATTCCACTTGGGGCTATTTTATCCTTATTTTCCACATAGGTTTTGATCCTCTCATTTGCTTCATCTACAATTTTGAGTGCCCTTAAAACTCTCCCTCCTATGGTTACATGATGTTCGTCTATTTCACCATGTTTTTCAGCAAGTATGGTCAAATCTTCCTTAGATAGGCCAAAAGATAGGGGGGAGATATTGTCTTTTTCAGCAAAAGAAAGGAGCTTTTTAAATAGATCTACAATTGGAGATAAGAGTTCCTTTGATAGAGCTATGTTATATAGTTCTTTGACCTCATCAACAATAGTTCTTGGAAGTTCCTTTTTTTCTCCTTTAAACAAAATATCAAAAAGCTCTGTGGTGTATGTATCCTGATATTGCATAATTTTTCCTCCTAACCCAAAAATATAGTGTTTTCAATTAATTTTTTTCCAAACTTAATCCCATCTAACATATCCTCTCTGTTATTTGCCACAGATACCACCCTGGCTAAAAATGTCCCTGTGGTGATAATAAAATCATTTCCAATGTGTTCTAAGACCATGAAGTCTTTTTTTAATTTTCCCTGCGCGACTTTTCTAAATACCTCCCTTTCGTTTCTGAACTGGGGTATGTATCCTTCAGTTATGGTATTTGTTGGAACTTTGAAGTTGTAAGTTCCCCAAAATATTTTTGGACACATATCAGGTTCAATGGTCCCTTCTGGAAATTTTTCCTGTGTTACACTGAAAAGTTCAAGTTCAGGAAGGTTTGGACTGGAGGGAGGGAGACAATTTTCAAGGGTGCAGCAAAATTCAATGGTGGTCCCCTGTTTTCTGGCATTTATTTCTACAAAAAAGATGTTGAAATCATCATCCACTATAAAATCGCATCCAAAAATCCCCCTGTATCCCAATGAGCCCATAAATCTACCAATTTTTCTTGTATATTCTTTTAGGGTGTCAATAACTTTTCCTGGAAGCCTGGATGGATAAGTTGATCCAGTAAATTTGTTCCCATCCACAATTTGTTGGTCTGCAACCCCAGCAATATAGACATCTTTTTCATTTGCCACAACTCCTAGTACTGTAGGATCATAAGAATGGGGGATGTATCTGGAAATAAGATATGTTGTATCCACGCCTTTAAAAAAATTTTCCACTTCCCTGTGGTTATAAGCGATTGTGCTACTGGATCCACCAGCACTGTATTCGTGGGATACAAATATCCCCTCATCCCACTCTCTTCTAAGTGCTTTTACCTCTTCTATTAGCTCATTAAATCCATTGCATATTTTAAATTCCGCAATTGGAACTAAATTTTTCAGTGAATTATATTGAAAAGGTTTGTTATTGAGTTTTTTTACAAGATAGGGATCAGGTCCTATCAATTTAACCTTGGGATGTTGCAGGAGTTTTAAATGGGGAGAGCTCTCATACATATATACATATATTTCACCTTGCCTTTGTAAAATTTGTTCAATTAATTCTTGAACGAATTTGCTGTAAGACACAGCAGTGTAAAACTCCATTGCTGTTATTCTGCAACTTACCCTCTTTTTGTTGTTAGATTTGCATGTATATTTTTCAGCAACAGGGTTTATTACTACAACATTATCATAGTCATATTGTTCAAAGACATCTGGTACTATGGCTATAAAATCAATTTCTTTATCTGGAAATATTTTTTTTACTGCGTCTTTAAAAAACAAATTAATTCCATATGTTTTTAGCTCACCCACGTATAAAAAATAGTATTTATCTGGGTCATATTCAAAATTTGAAAATATAATTTTGTCCATTTTTACCCTGCCTCTATTAAATTTGAGATTTTTTTTCCTGTCTCAAAATAGTGTTCTCTAATAATATATTCTAGCTCTAATTTGTTTCTTTTTTTTATTATGTGTAAGATATTTTCATGTCTACTCTTTATTTGATCTGGAGAATAGATTTTGGGCCAGAAGTTAAAAAACAGGATATGACATATGAATCCGAATCTTTTGGTTTCATTGAGTAAGAGGTTATTTTCGCATCCCAGAATTAAGAGATTGTGGAATTGATCCCCCCATTCAATTAATTTTTTATTTTTGTGTTTTAATGCGGCATCATACATCTTATTTACAAGATTAGATAATTTTCTGATATTTTTTAAATTAGACTCCATGGAGTTTACAACAGCATAGCCTTCTAAAAGCCCCCGGGTAGTGTATATGTCCATGGCCTCTTGTGGCGTGGTTTTTTTTAGATATGTTCCTTTGTAAGGTTTATATTCCAGGATTTTTTCAGCAATGAGTTCCCTTAGGGCTTCTCGTACAGGGGCTCTGCTAATTTTGAGTATTTCTGCTAGTTCTTTCTCCTTGATTTGATCCCCTGGTGTTACTTTGTGATTGAGTATTAAGTCAATTACGTATTTTTTTACTTTGTCTTTATAGGTGCTGCGAAAAAACATAATAATTAAAAGTAGTTAATATTTTGTCGAATGTCGACAATTTTTAACGGATAGCTCGATATGTGTCAAGAACATTTTTTTATTGCTAGGTCCCTATTTTGTTTGTTAATTATTAATAAAATATGTATAAGGAGGTTGTTGCTAATGAAAATTTTTGAGAATTTTATGAGAAGAATTAGAGTTATATACAAGGCTATTTTTTTGTGCATTGTCCTTATTATGTCATTAAAGTTAGAAGCCTATTGTATTGAGTATAGTATGTTGGGATTTGAGTTTTTGAATGATGCCTTTTTTCAAAAGGACAACAAAATATCTAGCAGCTGGAATATAGATGTCTATTCCAAGGTTGGTACTTCATGGGGTAAATTTGGGAAATATGGTAATAAGTTGGACAGGCTTGAAGAATGTTTAGGACTGTCAACGGATGTGTTTCACAGGATTACCCTTAGTTTAGGTCAGCTAATACAGACACCAGATGATTTACAGAGGCGAGATTTAATAAGGAATGATGTACCATATGCAGCTCTTTTATTGGGTAGTCTGAATCTCTATTCATTTAACAGGGACCAATTTAATGGATTGCAACTGGTGGTAGGAGTGGTAGGTCCCTTGGCCATTGGGGAGCAAACCCAGAAATTTGTACACAGGGATGACCCAAAGGGATGGACACATCAACTCCATTCAGAGCCTATTTTGAATTTGAATTTATTGGTAAAAAGAAAGGTGTGGAGGCTTGGTGACTACAATGGATTTTCAAGTGATTTAGATGCTGGTATTCATGCAGGTGTTGGAAATCTTTTCACCCAAGCAAGTGTGTTAACTTCTATTAGATTTGGATACAATATTCCTGCAGGGTTTACCTACATTCCATATCCAATAGGTTTTAGTTTAAATTACAATGCAGAGATGCCCAGGCTTTCAAACAAATGGTCATTTTATTTTAATCTGGGTGTAAGTGGATCTGGGTTTGCAAGGAACTTGCTTTTTGATGGAAATACGTTTAGGCAGAGCCACAGTGTCCATGGAAAGGACTTTGTGGCCCAGGTTTTTGGAGGGGTTCACTTACTTTATGGTAGATTTGCCCTGAGATTTTACGTTATGGTGACAACCGATGACGTGGATGTAGGGAGCACTTATAAAGGTGCAGATAATGAGAGATTTGGTACTGTTGTGTTAGAATGGTCATTTTGACCCAAGTTTATCAAAATAATAAACCTGGGTTGTGGGAAATCAATATGATTTTTTCTAAGAAAAAAGAACAGATAGTTACAGACAACAGAGAGGTTAGTTTTCAAGGGAGTGACTTAGATGTAGTGGAAATTCCCACAGAGGCTGTTGCTGCCTACTGGCTTTCTCTTAAAAAGGTGAGTGGAAGAAATTGGAAAAAGGCGGTTTTACATGAGGCTGCCTATACATCTGAGCCCTTTATTAAACACGTGTTAGACCTGATAGTATCATCTTTTGATGACAATAGTATTAGAAGATATGCAAGGTTTAAGATGAATACCTATTTAAAGGAGTTTCAAAGAAAGTTTGTAATAATAAGCATAGGTCTTTTGGGTATTTCTGCCAGGGAAAATCCCCAGCAGATACTAATCAGGATAATGTCAAAATTTCCCCTTCCCCCTACTTCTGATCTTAAATTATTTAAAGATGCCCAGGTGTTAATATCCAGTGTTGAACAAGGCAAGAGTCCATTTGTTGAAATATACCATGGCCTGCATCCAGAGATACTAATAAAAAATCTTCTATTTTATTCAATGTTAAGTAGGCGAAAAGATGTAAATTTTTGTGTAGAATACAGCAAAAAAGTGAGGTCTCCCTTTTTTAAGGAAGGACTTAGCCTTATATTAGATGGCTTTGACACAGAGTTTATTAAATATCGGTTAAATCTTCAACAGAGAGAGATATTGTATGAAACAGAACAAAAGATGAATATGTCCATTGAAATGGCCATTTGCTTAAGAAACAATGTGCCTTATGATGATATGTTTAAGGTGGCAAATAGTTTTTTGATTTAAAAATATATTTATCATTTTTTATAACACGTTTAATAATTTTATAGAAGGTATGCGGTAATGAAGAGGTTTTTTATATTGATGTTAGGTATATTTTTTTGTGTTCCCCACCTACTATTTGGTGATGGAGTTGATTTGACAGATTTATCCATTGAAGAATTAATGAATTTAGAGATCACCACCATATTAAAAGAAGAAAAAAAGGTAAAAGATATCCCAGCATCTATTTATATTATAACCAAGGAAGACATAAAGAGGTCAGGAGCAACCTCCATACCTGAGCTTCTCAGGATGGTGCCAGGCGTTGATGTTGCACAAATTAATTCTCATTTATGGGCAATAACCATTAGGGGATTTAATGATGAGTACTCCAATAAACTTCTTGTATTAATAGACGGCAGGTCTGTATACTATCCACTATTTTCTGGGGTGTGTTGGGATAAACAGGATCTGGTTCTAGAAGATATTGAGAGGATAGAGATTATCCGGGGACCTGGTGCAAGTATATGGGGTGCAAATGCTGTAAATGGAGTTATAAATATAGTTACAAAAAACAGCAAAGATACCCAGGGGGTCTATGTTTCAGCCCTTGCTGGAAATTTTCATAGGGGAATTAGCTCTTTTAGATATGGAGGAAGGTTAAAAGATAACTTGACTTACAGGGTGTACTTAAAATCTAGGGAAATAGGAAATACCTACAAAAAACAAGGGGGACGCAGCCCTGATGACTGGCGGGATTTAAGAGGGGGATTTAGAGTAGATCTTAGCCCGTCACTTAAGGATAGTCTTATGATCTCTGGGGATATATTTCATAAGCACACTGGCCATTTAATATCTTATGAGGACTTAAATTTTCCATACTATCATTCTTTTGAAGACGATTCAAGGGAGGGTGGTTTTAATATAAACACGAGATATGAACATAAAATTGGAAAGAATAAACTCACTCTAACCTCCTACATTGATAGGACAACATATGACGATCCCATATCCAACTGGAAGGTATTTACCCTTGATGGGGAGATTAGGTATGAGCACAAGCTCAGTAGGCACGATATTATCATGGGGGTTGGTGGAAGGTTAATAGACACTGAGTTTGATGGTGTTTTTAGTTTTGATTTTGATCCCCACTCTAAAAGGAGTTACATTGGTTCTGCTTTTTTTCAGGATAATATTTCTGTATATAGAGACAAGTTGTTTTTTATGGTTGGAGGAAAGCTTGAAAAGCACAGTCTTGTTTCTCCAAAGATTTTGCCAACAGCTAGATTACTCTACAAAATAAATAAAGACCATACCTTGTGGGCAGCTGTGTCTAAATCCATTAGGACTCCATCAATGGGGGAAAGGTATATAGTTATTCGTAAACTATTAAGTGGCCCCAATTATCCCATTGTGTTGAGCATGTATGGGAATAAGCATGTTAAATTAGAGAGGGTTAATAGCTATGAGATGGGATATAGGGGAAGTATAAATACTAACCTATCATTTGATATTAGTCTTTTTGCCAATGAATACAGGGACATCCCTGATATGTATATACCTAACTTTCCCCCTGCAACATTTGGTTTTGTTGGAAACTATTTAGAGGGAGAGAGTTATGGTACAGAGATGACTCTAAAATCCAAGCTATATGATAGGGTTAAACTATATCTTGGATATTCATATAAAAAGATATTTTTACACAACAAATCTCCATATCAAAACTTTTTGATAGGTGAGAAGCTGGAACATGAGTCTCCTGAGAGCACTGTCACATTGACCAGTTATATAGATATAAAGAAAAATTTGTCCTTAAATATGTTTTTTAGGTATGTAAGTGGCTTAAATTCAATTAATGTAGATCCATATTTTTCTGGAGACATGGCCCTTAACTGGCAGGTAAACGAGAAGCTGAGACTGAAATTTGTTGTGGAAAATATGTTTGACCCAAGACATACAGAGTTTGGGCCACATTTTTTAGACCCTTATGTAACTGAAATACCGAGAAAATATTATATTAAAGTGGAGTACAGTTTTTAATACAATGAAAGGCTTGAGAAAAACAGTTATTATTATTTTGGTTGTGTGGATTTTTTTTACAAGTCCTACCAGTTATGCCATGGATCTTAACAATGTTTCAGTGTATGATATAAAGGCTGCCTTTGTATATAATTTTTTAAAATTTATTGAATTTAAGAATAAGAGAGTCCAAAAGGATTGTATTAATATATGTGTTTGTAGCAATGAAGTAGCCAAAAAATCCTTTGAAAGGCTGCAGGGGAAAAAAATTGGCTCAAAGATAATAAAAGTTAGATTTTTAAATAATTTGAAAAACAAAGTTTATATCTGTAATGTTCTTTTTTTGCAACGGGATGTTACAAAAAATCTTGAGTATTCTAAATTTTTAGATAAGATTAACAGTATGGGAATACTCTCAATAAGCGATTTAAGAAATTTTGCTGAATATGGTGGAATAATAGAGTTATTTCCTCAAAATAATAAAATTAGATTTAAGATAAATTTAAGATCCGCTGAAAAGGCAAACATAAAAATACATGCAAGATTGTTACAGTTAGCAAGAGGAGTAATAAAGTAATATTATTATGGATGCAAAAATTATTGGTAAAAAAATGTCAATAAAAGAAAAGATTGTTAGAATAATATTTTTGGTTACAGGTAGTTGTGTAGTATTAAGTAGTGTCCTTTTGACAATTTATGTTACTATTTCCAAAATTTATGCAAAAGAGGAAAATTTAAAGTTGTTGACAACAGTAGTTGGGAATAATTGTGTGGGGGCCATTACTTTTGGTGATAGAGAATATGCAAACGAACTATTAAAGGGATTCTCAACAATTGATGATTTAAGACTTGTTGCAATACTAGATAAGGATTTAAAATTATTCTCATACTACATTAACAAAGACAAATTAGAAGAGAAATATAAAAATAATAAAAAAGCACTATTTGAATATATCAAAGATACTGTAAAGACTCATTCCTTTATTAAGGGTATTTTTAAAAATCAATTAAATGTAATCCACCCAATTGTTTTTAAAAAGGAATTATTGGGATATATAGTAGTTTCCATATCAACCATTTCTATTTATAAAAATTTATTTGCCATTTATGGTGTATTCATATTTGTTTCAGCCCTATGTATATTATTGGGCTATTATTTAGCCAATAGGCTACATGTAGTCATATCAGATCCAATAAATAATTTATACCAAAAGATGAGTTATATATCTAAAAGTAAAGACTATACCTTGAGGGTGGAAAAGATCCAAGAAGATGAAATAGGTGATCTTATAGACATGTTTAATGAGATGATCACCCAGATACAAAAAAGGGATATGGAATTAGAGGAACATAGGGAAAGGTTAGAAGATGTGGTGAAGGAGAGGACTAAAGAACTCGTGAAAATGAATGAAGCCTTGAACCAAACAGTAAAGGAGCTGAGAAAGGCAAAGGTGGAGGCAGAGGAGGCGGCAAGGGCAAAGACAATTTTTCTTGCAAATATGAGTCATGAAATCAGGACTCCCTTAAATGGTATATTGGGGATGGTGGAATTATTGAAAAATAGCAAGTTAGATAGTAAACAGATGCACTATATATATACCATTGAAAAGTCAGGTAACATATTACTATCATTGATAAATGATATACTGGACTACTCCAAGATAGAATCAAAAAACATGGAACTTCATCCAGATGAGTTTGATCTTTGGTTCTGTTCAGAGGACGTTATAAAGACATTTTTGCCAACTAGCTTAGAGAAAGGTATAGTTATAGATCTCTCTATCTCAAAAGGAGTACCTAGGTATGTTGTTGGTGATCAGGCAAGGGTAAAACAGATTCTAATAAACCTTGTTGGTAATGCGGTAAAGTTTACCAAACAGGGTGGGGTATTTTTAGAACTTAAACTAAGATCCTCCCTAGATGAAGTAGATTTAATTGAAATAATGGTAAAGGATACAGGTATTGGTATCCCTAAAGACAAACAAACCACTATTTTTGAGCCCTTTAAACAAATAGACGAAGGCTGGTCTAGAAAGTTCCAGGGGTCTGGGTTGGGCCTAGCTATTACAAAAAATTTGGTAGATTTAATGGGTGGGGATATTTCACTAAAGAGTGAAGTTGGAAAGGGAACTGTTTTTACCCTGGCCCTTCCTTTTAAGAGATCAAATAAAGTTGATGAATATAAGGGGAAATATAGTTATACAGGACTATGTTTCTATCTATGTTCTTCTCTTGGATCTGACTTAAGGGGATTTATGAAATTTTTAGGATACTTAGGTGTAGATTATCAAGTCATTTATGAAGAAGATATTCCTATGTTAGATAACAATAAGGGTGTATTGATCCTTGATATAAGTATTGCCAGAAGGTTTAAAGATAAATTATCTTCTCTAAAAGAGTCCCATTCAATATTAGACGCAATTTTGGTCCTGGACTTTGGTCAAAGTATAGATGATGAACTCCAGGACTTTAATTTTATCTTGAATAGGCCCTTTATGTTACAAGACATTACAAAATTAATAGAGTCTCTTATATCAAAGGAAAAACAAGACAAGAAAGAAAGATTTTCTGATGAAGTAGATCTATCAAATAAACAAGTCTTAGTAGTTGAAGACAATGAAGTAAATTTAGAGTATTTAACAAGTTTACTTAAAATATATGGTGTAAGAGTAATTGCTACAAATAACGGGAAAGATGCTATAGAAATTTTGAAAAAGCAACAAGTAGATCTTGTATTTATGGACTGTCAAATGCCAGGTATTGATGGATTTAAGGCAACCAAGATAATTAGAGAATTAGAACAGAAAGGTCAAATGTCCTCAGAGTATACCCCTATAGTAGCAGTAACAGCCTATGCCTTAAAAGGAGACAAGCAAAGGTGTATAGATGCTGGTATGGACGATTACATAAGCAAGCCTTTTAATGCAGATGCCATAAAAAAAGTATTGGTAAAGTGGTTTCATGAGGGTTTTGCATCAAAAGACACTGCTTTACATAAGCAGAATACAGATAATATTGACTCAATAATAAATGAGGCGCCAATTGAGGAATTAAAGAAAATAGGTGGAGATAGGGTTGTGAAAAAGATTGTTGGTATGTTTATTGAGAGGGTTCCAAAGGTGATATCTGAACTTCAAGATGTTCATAAACAGGATGACAGAGAAACCTTTCATGGCCTTGTACATTCGCTAAAGTCTTCTGCTGCAACAGTTGGGGCAATGAGGGTATCTAATGTGGCGGAGGAATTAGAAGAAATTACCAGGAACAAGACATATGAGTTTAATGATCTACGAGAAAAATTAGATAGACTAAAATTTGAGTTAAATGCAGCAAAAAAGGCACTTGAAAAATATATAGATGGGCTTGGTTAATATTAATAGGCCCGACATACCCGGTAAGTTCACATGGATCTTTTCAAGAGTTTTTTCATTTGTTGTAAAGAATAGTTCATGTCCTGTAGGTCCTGGCGTTGCTTCCATTAGCTTTTTAAGTATCTTTGCCATATTTGGAGGTGTTACAGTTTTTTATTAAATGGCCTTTTTTATTCCAACTTGATAATCTTGATAAACCTGGTACACCATGAATATAAACTTTATATTTTTAAAATCACAAGGTAAATCTGTCCTGTGATAGATAAGGTGAGTAGAGTTAAAACTAAGGAGTAGAAAATCTTATAGGCATATAACCAGTTGATAAATCAAAAAAAATATATTATTGATTTACAAAAAATAAAATGCATGAGAAAAAAAGGCTATTAGAATGCAAAGAGAGGACATATTGAAATATTGTTATGTTCTTTTTGAACCAGCAAAGGATAAGATTGACTCATCATTCATAAAATCCATAAATATAGATTACGTAAAAACAGTATTCAGGAAAAAGGCATTCAAATATCATCCAGATTTTTATTGTAGTCAACCTAAGGAATTAATAGAGCAAAAAAAGGAGCATTTTATAAAATTAGTTGAAGCATATGAAATTATCACTGACTATTTGAGTAAGACACATGTCCAGAAGAAAAAAATAAACGCTAATGTTAAGAATAGGAGCAGCAACA